>NZ_JAPFCD010000048.1:0-37178 GCF_026153155.1 Photorhabdus aballayi
ACTCAGAAGACGATTTGCCAGTGATGGCTTAAACAGAATAATGAAATGGACACCTCCCCAAAACGGCTTTCGTGAGCCATGCTGAATACATCAGCAAAAATATGAAGAGGTGTCCAATGGAACAAGTTATCGGAATTGATCTGGCAACGCGGGTGTTTCAATTACATATTGCATCCCCGCCGGGCAAAATGATTAAAAATACGGTGGTGTCACGCGATAAACTGACCGCTTTCATTGCGCAGCAGCCTCCTTCAAAAATCGTGATGGAAGCCCGTGGCAGTGCAAATTACTGGCGTCGTCAATTTAAACGTTTTGGTCACGAGGTGAAACAAATCAGTCCCCAATATGTCTCGTCGTTCAGAATGGGCAGCAAGAATGATAAAAATGATGCGATGGCTATTGTGGAAGCCAACAGTCGTCCGGGGATGCGTTATGTCCCAGAAAAAACACAGGCACAACAGGATATTCAGTGCTTGCATCGGGTTCGCCAGCGGCTAATGAAAAACAGGACGGCGCTGATTAATCAAATCCGGGGATTGGGCTTGGAATATGGCATTGCCATCCCGGAAAGTGCTTACAAAGTTGAGCAATGTTTGCCTGAGCATCTGGAAAACGCGGAAAATGACCTGACCCCAATGAGCCGTGAACTGTTTCAGGAACTCCTGTTGAACTCAAAGAGCAGCAGCCGCGTTTGGAAGTGCTGGATAAACGCCTCGACCACCTGAATGGGCAACAGGAAGATATCGGATGGTTACTGACACTGCCGGGTATCGGCCCGCTGGGAGCATCGGCTCTGATGGTCGCCTTGGGCGACAGCATGGACTTCAAGAATGGCCGCCATTTTGCCAGCTATCTGGGGTTGGTGCCAAGAGAGCATAGCAATGGTGGAAAAGTCAGGTTATTGGGGATCACGAAACGTGGGGATGGCTATTTGCGGGGAATACTGATCCAGGGTGCCCGTTCAGTAGTATATCGGGTGCAAAAAATCCCTGACGAACAATGTAATGGCTTACAACGCTGGTTAAAAGGCGTGATAGCCCGCAGCGGGATCAATAAAGCGGCAGTGGCACTGGCGAATAAGACTTCAAACCCCAATAAAAATGCCCGAATCGCGTGGGCCTTAGTCAATCAACAATCGGTTTATGAAGCACGGTGAATTAACAGTTCGACGTCATGATGTAATAGAAGTCCATAAGTTGATGTACTGACAGGTAGTACCGACTCTCTGTGAACCTGGTAACCCGATCAGCCTATCGAGACTGTCAGAATTCAGAATAATGAGGGCAGAGAGTGCGGATTTTCATCAGGGCTCATTGAAGCCGAATATATGCTTGCGACTACAATGTCAGAGAAATTCACTCACCTACTTGAATTAAGTCGGTGTCCATATATCGGGTTAGTTATTAATCTGCACGGTAGGAAGAATTCTGATTTCCTGATAATCATTCATTGCCAGTAGTGCAATGCAACGTTCAGTAGCTTCCTTCGAAGAACACCAAGCATGTGCGTCCCATTTCTTACCGTTAAGGTGACATTCTAGCAGACGATTGTGGTTGTAGAGCTACCACCTAGCAGTGTGATCATAAAACCCTCTTTTTGCTTTTTTCCTGAATAATGGTTTGCTGTGTGTCGTAGCCAGTGTCAACATTAACACCGTAATTTTCTACAACAATTTCTAGAAAGGATTCGCTGGCCTTGTCATCCTAAGCTCCGTGGCAACATCACCGATATCTTTCGTAACAATAATCCCTGTCCCAAGCAAGTTTGCTTGCAAGGGTTAATCAGTTATCCACGAGTCCCGATAATCATCATGACATCGTTTACTCTTTTGCGACAGATATCTCTTGTCACACCTTAGTGATAGGGAGACAAAAGGTTAATTGCCAGTTCAGTTCGGACATCACCACCGCTGATGTTCTGGTGGTTACCTTAATCGATCATCACTATCTCACAGCTTGACAAGCAAAGGCAGGGTAATTGGCAAGGGGCCACGGGTAATTAACCACCCTGCTTTTCGCAGAATTTCACTGGCTTTCACAAACCAATGCTCGTTTTCCTTGTCGTCATTCTCATGGGATGACAGTGTGTTTTGTGTGGTAATGAGCAACGCATCGCTGATCGTGTTGCTTTTTGTCGCAGAGAGCAGTGTGTAGGCTGTGGTCATCGTATCAATCTCATGTTCCCGGTCCATCAGCAACAAACCAGAGGGTAGGGCGATAGCTATATCTGCTTTAAGGACTTCGATAAAGTTCATTATCAGTGCAACAGTGGCAATTTCAAGCATAGTCTTTCTCTCTCGTTTTACCCGCCAGCGTACCGCTCACAGGGTAGGGGGATGAGTAGATCTGTCCGGTCACCCAAGCAGACCCTCCTCAGAACCGGATGTGCAGAACTACCGCATCCGGCTCCCGACAGATCCGCGTCCCCACACATATTCAGCAAGAAATGAACATTGAATGTGTTTTCCAACGAAATGGATAACCCAGCATCTTCAGGATCAGATTCAGCTTTTTCCACGTCAGTCGGCGACACCCACCTTTACGGTTGAACCATCTGTAGAGTATTCGCGTACTTTGGTAGATAAACTGCCCGACTCGTCTCTGGTTATCAGAGATACCGTGATAATTTATCCAGCCTCTGATTACTCTGATTACTCTGATGACGATAGCCAGGACAAACCTTTTGTCAGGTGTATTCAGGTTCTTCCAGAGAAAGTCCCTGAGTCCCTTCAATTTGGCCGCGAAACGGTCTTTGCGACTGGTTAATTTCAGTCGCCATAAACCTTTTCGCGATTTTTCCCCAATAGCAGGTAAACACCAAAGTGTTACTCCTACCGGTCTGGAGCTTTCTATTGCCAGAAATGACCGCATTTTGACGATATTCTCAGTTAGCTGGACTACGCCTATGGCATAGAATTGTCAGGCAGATATCTATTTTGGTGGGTAAGCAATGGGGGTGCTTTGGAAAACGAAAATAACACTATCGAACTCAAAATGTGGCTGGAACATGCGCAGTTTACGTTCTCACGTACTGGCTGTCCATATGACCGCGTTGATGACACTCTTCTGATGGCAGCAATGCTAGTAGCCAGGCAGAGTAAAATGTATCCCGAACGATTAGAAACGTTATTGGAGAGTATTACTACTGACTTTCCCGGATACGATTTTGTACGTTGTCGCTTCAATCAAAACCTGTCCCCTCATTTTGTCATGACACCTGAAATGCTGGTGATGATCGGAGGCTTGACTGAATACCTAATTGACGGAATTATGCTGGCTGCACTTTGCCATATGCGCCAACTTAAAACGTTGAGCGAGCTGCTGACACTGATCCCGAACGGAATGCCTGACCGTGATGTGCTGACGGAATTGTGGCAATCCCAGAAAACGAATTCTGGCTGTAATTTACTGGATAACTTCGATCTGATGGATACTGTAGCTGGTGAGCAACATGCGAGAGATAAGCAATGAATATCTACCATCTGATAACAATACCTGTGTTATAAAACTCAGTCATGCCGAACTATACTATTAGGCTGTCCAGAACTACCAACATTTTCAACGAGGTTTGTCAGCGGTTTGGGGCACATTATTGAACTGTGCCTTTCAGCAATCTCAGTCTATATGAGTTGCAGTAGCCTTTCCGGCGCTGATACTCAATTTCAATGCCGTAAGCCTCCAGACTTTTAAGCAGAGTTATGGTATTTGCTGGTGGCTTAAGTTGACGATCATCTCTGAGTGTGATGATACCTGGTTTGATATACATAAAACCTCTATACTAAGATTTTAGTGTAAGCAACTAATCCTGAGCGACGAAGAAGTACGGTGAGCACCACGAAATGGTAAAGAATCGAGTAGGAGGCAGGCTTTGACCCGCCGTCCTCTCACATCACCGTACGTACGGTTCCGTATACGGCGGTTTAGGTTATACGTTTGAGCCGTTGTATCGTGTCCGCGACCGATACCAGTCCCGCTTTATCCCACCGCCTTTTTGGCAGCGCCTGATTCATATGAGATGCCCCTGCATTCCACCACGCTCCGCGACCGTTCCACGCCGATTTACAGGCGCGGGACTCCGCTATGCCCCGTTGCATCAGTTTTCTCGCTCTCGCTGAGGGCGATTTCCACTGCCGCCACAGTATGCACCTCAGTTTACGTCTTACCCACCCATCAACACCTTCCGCCACGCTTTTCCCCACACTCAGACTGAAGTACGTTCCCCATCCGCGCAACACCGGGTTAAGCTCGCCGATTATGTCGGCCAGCTTTCGCCCCTGTGCGCCTTTGAACAGTATTTTCAGCCTGCTGCGCAGCCGGACCACGCTTTCCGGGGCTATCCGTAGCGTCGTCTTTTTCTGACGACTCATACTGTAACCCAGATATCGGCTCTTCCACGGGCGAACCACCCGACTCTTTTCCCTGTTTACCGGCAGCTTCAGAGTCTGAGACCGTCACCGCGACACGCTCGTCAGCACCCGTTCACCTGCTCGCGGACTTTTAACATAGATGTTAAGTCGAGTCGCCCCGGGGAACCGCCCCCCGAGGCGCTCACGGAACCGGACGTGTCATCCGGCTCTTCCCATTGAAGCCTGTCCATAACAGTGACCAATGTGCAAACAGTTTTGTTTCCTTTCGTGCCACCCTTGCAAGCCAATGACTGGCTCTTCTCCGGTGTCCCTTAAAACGCTTATGTTTACGTATCAGCCACAACACGAGTTTGCGATCAATTTGCCTCAGGGGGGATACAGTGCTGACTTGTAGAATGCACTGTAATAGTTTACCCATCCCCTGATTTTGGCGTTGAACATATACGCTAAATCAAACAAGGACTTGTCACTGCGATTTTGCAGATTCCAGTTCCTGATTTCCTGACGTATCGCTTTCCCCGCTTTGGCACTTATCGCCGGACTGAAATTTACGAAGGTTTTACCCCAGCGATTTTTTGACAGCCGGGGCCTGAACGTATAGCCCAGAAAGTCAAAACTTGTTTGAGTGTAACTCCTTCGACGATCGGCATCCTTACAGTAAACCATTACGCGTCTTCCGTGGATGTAATTCCAGTCCACATTGTGTGAACCTCTGTTTCAGGTCACGGAACAGTGCTTCAGCCTGTGATTGACTGTGACAATGGCATACCACATCATCGGCGTACCGCTCGAACGGGACATTGCTATGATGCCGTTGCATCCACATATCAAACACATAATGCAGGAATAAATTGGCTAACAACGGACTGATGACACCGCCTTGCGGTGTCCCCCGTGTTCGCGTCATTATCGTTCCATCCGGCATTTGCACGGGTGCCTTTAGCCAGCGTTCTATGTACATCACAACCCAGCGCTCCTGAGTGTGGTGTCGCACTGCCTTCAGTAACAGGGGATGGTCGATGTTATCAAAGAAGCCTTTGATATCGATTTCCACAACCCAGTCAAACTTCCAGCAGCGTTTTCTCGCCTGCTCAATCGCATCGTGTGCAGATTTTCCCGGCCGATATCCATAGGAATCTTCATGAAACACGGGTTCCAGAACAGGTTCAAGAACCTGCTTAACGACCATTTGGGCTATCCTGTCTGATACTGTGGGTATACCCAGCGGTCGTACTCCGCCATCAGACTTGGGAATTTCCACACACCTAACCGCTGGCGGCAGGTAACTTCCAGATGCCAGCCTGTTCCAGAGCTTGTAGAGATTGTTCACAACATTCCCATCAAACTCAGTCAGCGTCTGTCCGTCAACGCCTGCCGCCCCACGATTTACTTTAACCCGTTTATAGGCTTCCCAGACCTGTCTCTTGGTGATAGGAAACGGCTTTGCTAATGTCACAGCAGTCCTCCCAGGACCGTTTCCACTCACAGTTGCTGTGCACCCTCAGCACAATGGGGCAGGCCCTTCGCTCCAGATCCGTTACGACCCTTCCTCACTACTACAGCCTGCTCCGCCCCTGTACCCCGCATTGGTACTCTGGCGCTCATGGGGCCTCCACTTGCGCTTCTCCCTTTGCATCGGGGTGACAGGTTCCCACGTTCCGCACCAGAGCCTGACTCGACTTCACGCCGCTTTCATGCCGGATGCCGCACAGGCAGTAAACAGGTTGCCTCCTGCACTTATCCCATAGGAACGACTCCACCATGGTTCTGACATCATCTATACGCTTTCGACACATCATCAACGGTTCACTTTCGTTCGTCTCTTCGAGTCTTGTCTGATCAGGTCATGCCCGACCTTTTCCCATCTCGCTCACCACCACATCTCTTAAACGCAGCAGCAGTGGGTGGTTTGATGCCTGCGCCTGTACACCGACACCGAGGGGCCGTCCCTCATCTCTTGTGCAACACAGCTGCACGGTAGCTAACATCACCATGCATGCTTTCGTGGCACACAGTCATCAGCATAGCGTACGAACCGGTGTCCTCGCTGCTCAAGTTCTTATCGAACCTGTCCAGCAGGATATTTGACAGTAATGGTGACAGCGGGCCGCCCTGCGGCGTACCTTCGTACCGTCGTTGCATCGTCCGTCCCTGTACATCCCCCGCCTCAAGCCAGCGACGTATCATTTTGGATACTTATTCTCGGTCAGATCCTTTTTGGTGCTAGATATCAGTTCAGCAAGACGAGTCTCACCATAACGATCAATAAAATCATTCAAAGCATCTCTGCCTGATTTTTCAACTCCTACTAGCGTGGTGGAGAGCAGATCTATTGGACAAACCATCCACCCTGTTTCCTCATGAGTGACGACATGGTGATGGTCATCTATGGATCGAGTTACCAAAAACTGTTCCAGTACACCCGATACCAAATGAGAGAAAGAGGCCAGACACAATGTTTCCTGCATACCATTTACGGTAGCTACTTTAACTAAAGAGTACATACTACCCCACAAGTGAAAATAAACCGGACAATCCCGGTACAAAAAGTCTGAGTCGTTCACCAGCTATGGTGCAAACATCAATATCGCTTGCTTGCCAGCTCTACGCTCGGCCAAAAACAAGTTTAAGTCTAGCGAAGGGTTCTCAATAAAAACCTGTCTGTGTTTCATCATTTTCAAATGAATATATTACATAGTATTTGGTGATTACACAGACTGAATACCAAAACGGTTAGTCCTCGTGTACCTGCCTAGATAAAAACCAACTACTGCATTGAACAGATATGCAAAAGTACCAAAAACGTGTTGTTGAAAATTCAGCATCATTGATACTGAGATCATAATTGTCAGATAACCACGATACGGCCGGATGAAAAACGAACTGAGCATCAATATTCCTCATCATTCAGCTACTGAACTCCAAGAATATGATGAAATAAGCTGGCCAATGTCTCAATGTTGATCACATTCATGGCACAAACCGCTAGCAAAACTAGAGAGATAATAAACCAGTAGAGCGAATCCAGTACAATGATCTTGTAACCCGTCAGTTGCATGTTATTTTGAGTCATGCTCTTTTCCTCTCCCAATAGTATTAGTGAATAGAGTAGCGCGTCATAATGACACGCCGACAGACATTTTCACCCAACCAGGACGGGTGACGAAATTTTTGAATTGTTGGTATATCGATTATTTCGATAGTGTGTATTGGTATTCCTTAAATAGGAATGTAGTTCACTTACCATGATCCCAGATACCTGAATCCTGAGCACATTCGGACACTGGTTATTTGCCAGCTCTTCGCTCTGACCCTTCGCACGTCATATCAACAAGTTGATAGGGAATACTCACAGTTTTCGATTAAAACCCGGAGGGGTGTTAGTGCCATGTCCACCATACACCTACCAGTTTCAACTCGCAGTACTCGTTTTGTTTACAAACCCGTGTCATTGTTACCACATCACGCTGATACACTGCCGCATTGATAATGTTATGACGTTTGTTGCTCACGTTTTTTACATCGACAACGCACTCCAATCGTAAAGCCCTAAACATCCTCGGAGGAAAATACTCTTAACTTTCTGAGCCACTGACCACATACAGGATCCCAGCTCATTTGCTAATACCGAATGCGTCAATCACTCATACTTAACCATACATACCAATATTCTCGCTCCGATTGAAAACAAAAATCACACTTAAGCTCTATTACTCGCTTTGTTTACCGCTTCATACTTAACCTTTGCAAAATTCAAATTTGAGTATATTCTTCAACTTCTCTGCGAATACTCATCCCGAGAAAAAACCACCGCTGAAATTCCCGATTCATTCCGAAAACCGATCACCGCTTTCTGTGCTGTGGGTTGCATGAAGTCCCACTAATTGCGGAGAGTTTGTTGAAAGGTAATTACTGAGGAAATAAAAAACCGGGATGGTGCCCGGTTAGTTATTTATGTTTCTATCAGTGTGTTTTGTTTACCAATTCTTTGATTGGGGCGTTCATGTTTACACTGATACGAAAATCTGCTTCATCGGTAAACCCGATAAAGCATTTGCTTCCGTGCTGACCGCATGCGACCATGAGCTTCGGAAGCAAATTCATTCAGAGCTAGGACATTGGTGATTTTTTTGTTCAACATTGTCTGCTTCATCAATGATGCAGATTCGGCCAGAATTTCACGCGAAACTTTTACCCGTCATAACAGTGCCTCGGTTTTTGTATCAGCTTCGCTGGCAAACAGATTGTATACCTGACTCATCGGATTTGTTGCGTGATTGTTAATTTTGATGGTTGACATAATTCTCCTTAATTAATGTCGCATTTTACCAATACTGTTCGTTTGTTCGTTTTGTTTACCTCTTACGATTACAGATTTTCCTATTACAATAGTTTTTTGTTCTCTGTAATTCGGCGTGAAATCAACTGGCGAATTGAACGGTTCTTTTTGAGCTCTGCACGAAGGGTAGTTAATTGTGCTTCGTACATCACTATCAGACTGAGTTCTCTTGGACCTGCATCTTTGAATTTAGATGCTGGGTATGTTTCCCCCTTGTTGATCGTCAGGTACTTCGGAACAACACGGTAGATATCACCGCCAGCTTTTCGCAAAGGTGTCATTCGTGCCCAGCGGATCCTGATCGTTGATTCTTGTTTGACCACGTTAAATGTGTACCGGACTTTTTCACCGTCACTGGTAGCACTCGACCAATATTCAGAACGCAATTTAGTTGCCTCATCTAGAATTTTGTCAGCGGCTCGATCCAGTGCATCCCGCGCATCTTCCAACGCTTTGATATAGCCCTCAATGTCCATTATAACCCCCCATATTTCAGATAACGGAATTCTTTAAAAAAACAGAATTACTATTATTACGCCAGTTTAGTTATTTTCTGCATAAAGGAACGATTGTATTTTTTCAGCATCATGCAGTCGTATAACCCATTTTGCAGCATTAGGAAAAATATTGTTCTTGCCAGAAGAGATCTAAATTGGCATTTCTGTAAAAAACATGTTTTCTGACGAAAGACAGAATACATGCTAAATTAGATAGACCAGTTTTAAATTTCAGGTTCATCGTTGAGCTGATAGGAACTTGCCATTATAGAAAGGTGACTAAGGTCACGAAATAAGAGTGTAGTTTCAATAAAATTTTTAATGGTTTTTAGTCAAATATTAATTTAAATAAACTTTTATCTGGCTGTCTAGGCATCTGTTTTCCTCCTCTAAGAGTTCATCCCTGATCGTTCCCTAAGCGATATTTTTTGAGTGAAAAATAACTAATATAAATTTCGTTGGGTACAGAATCGATAGTACAACAAAGATTATAAAACTAATAGAAACGAGATTTTACGATGGAATTCCTGTACATAGATTATGGATATATCTACACATGAAATGTGGCTAGATAAGTACATACATGAAGTCCTTTTTTGCACATTGTTATTGCTAGATTTGCACGTTTTAAATGCACAGATTTGGTCTTAAAACAAGCCTCATTTCACGTCATTTTGCGGCTAAAAAAAATGGAAATGCAAGATGAAATGAATATTATGTTGCAGAATATAAACAAAATTGGACTATTGTGGGGGGAGGTGTTCATCTAGCATTTCTGCCTGATTTCTCGCTGTGGGGGCGAGTGGTGGAAGTCAAAATGGTGAGCATCAAAATGATTAGTTGTTAATGAAAGGTTAACTAATGAGCGATAGTAAGCTGATTATATTTGCGGTAGATATCGGCTATAGCAACGTAAAAATAGCTACGAGGGAGGCAAATGACACTATTCTTGATGTATCCATTTACCCAGCCTATGCAACCACAGAACTCGAAGATGATGCCCAACTGGTGAAACGCAATCGTGATGAAGAGGTCTGTGTTTATCCAAACGGTAATATGTGGCACGCTTTCACTGATGGGCCTGACGGTCAAGAGTTCCATGACAACGACCATATGACAGAAATGTATTTGGCATTGTACTTTGGGGCACTAGCAAAGATATCAAAGAAAGTGGGGACTGAGATTGATTTGCTGGTAATGGGGCTTCCGGTACGTCTGGCTCATAATGAAGGTGAGCGTAGTAAGTTAACAGCACGTCTGACAGGCGTGTTCATCATCAATTCCAAACTGACAGTTACAGTCAAAAAAGTCATGGTCTTTCCTCCTGGCGTCAGTGTCATCAACGATATCACCAACCGTGATGGTCTGATCACAAAAAATGAATTGGCTCTTTTTTTGAAACGAGAAGTTCCACAACTTACAGGCGATGTTGTAAAAGAGCCCCGTAAAAATACCCGTCCACTGGGAGCAATCCATGTAATTGCGGCTGCTGGTGGAGGTACGGCTTTTTACGAAAACGTGATACACGAAACCTTTCCACACAAAATTGTATCCAGCCCGAACCCGGCAGCCAGTAATGCGATTGGCTTTTGGAACTATGGTGTGGATGCCATGTTTTACAGTGACAAATAAATCAAAGGGGGCTCCATGCAGATCAGGGCAACAATCAATAGATTGCTGTTTCCGGAGCTGGTTGAGTACCTTGAATCATTCCCAAGCGGGCAAAAAAGTAGTGCGCTGGTTGCATTAGCAAACAGCGCTTACTTAAGGGGAAGTAGCCGTATTGCTTCCCCACAACCTAAAAGGGCGGCGTCTGAACTGAAGCGTTCTAAGGGGAAAACCCAGAAAACTGCCGATCCGGGGAATTCAACAGCAACCAATACCCAACGACAAAAGCCATCAAAAAATGAAGATTCGAAGGAATTAAGCGAAATGCTTCGTCAAAAGGATGAGGCAGGTGTAGTAGAAAGTAACATTCAACCCCAGCCTGTTAATAAAGCAGTATCGGGAGTAAGTATTGAGTCTTCAGGTCAGCGGGGGGCTGACTGAGAAGAGCGAGGTAGGAAGCAAAAATGATGCTTTGGTATCTGATGGTAGCTCACCAAAAGAGGGGAATACCGAAGCTGTTAAAATGACGGAAAAGGATGCAGATGCCGAAAATAAACCATCGAGGAAGCGTCTTCAGATAGGTTAATGGCCCTGCATTGGGGGTAAAATGCAGAATCTCGTTAAAACCGGTATGGTGGCAGTTCTGTGTATCAGTCTGAGTCAGCAGGCCAGCGCTGGTATTATTGATCTGCGTAAAACTTCGTGGGAAAAATACGCTAAAGCTGAATGTGGGCTTGACCCATATCTTCTGTATGCAGTTGCACTTTATGACAGTCGTCAGAGCACAGGTGAAAAAGGATATGTAGCACCAAGCCCGTGGGCCTTAAACAATCCTATTTATGGTTCTTACTATCCAATAAATTATGCGGACGCTAAACAAGCTCTTGCTCGCTATTTGGCCGCATCTCCAGTAACCGATATCGGTATCTCTCAGATCAACTACCGTTGGAACGGCCACTACGTCAATAAGCCAGAAGATCTTTTGGATGTAGATATAAACATCCGCGTAGGAGCTAAAGTGTTGTGCAATGCGATCAACTCTATGCCAAATGACATCGTGCTTGCCATTGGTAGTTATCACACGCCAAACCCGGCCTTGCGCGATAAAGCACGCAACTACGGGGAAAACGTGTTACGGATCTGGAAGAGGCTGATTGAAAATGGTTAATGAAAATATTTCGTTTCTGAATTGCGCAATATCAATCGAAACACGCGGGCAGTCTTACTACAACAGCCCGTTCTCAATGTCGGCTGAGGACAGGAGATTCCTGAAGGATAAGGAAAATCAAAATCGTCTAATTAAGTCTATTTCAGAATATGACTTACCTGTCTTTGTCATTGGTCATGATCCGGAGCGTAAGAACCGTGAAGTAGATAATTTCGTCCGACACGATTCATTCATTTTGCGCCTGGCACTGTTAGTGCTTAGTGTGCGTTTGAATATTCATAACGGTACCCGAGCCCAGTCCTTTTATTGGATGTGTTCTGAAGAAGCGGTGTCCTTTATTGAACGCTTAGATGATATGCAGACTATCGACGCGATCATTAGAGGAGAGCTGTACTTCAAACCGGTTCGCCCGCTGACTGAACTTGCTGAAGGCGATTGGAGCTCAATCTTTGGAAGCGATAAGCCTCACATGGAATTAGCGGCATACTTGCAATTACGTTATGAAGATTGGAGCAACTGAAAATGAAAGCAGCGTTAGTGAAAGATGAAGATATCTATGCAATGACTCAGCGCATGGTTAAGCTGGGTTTTAGGAAGAAGGTGATTATCCATTCATTGAATACCAGTGACCGTCTGATTGACTACCTGAAAAAGGAATTCGGTTCGAAAGAAGTTTCCATTGGCCGTTTGAAGCAGTCAGAAACCTTTTTGAGTTCTACGGCTAAGAAAGTCGAAGCCACAAATTTTATGAGTATTTATCTGCGCAAAGCAAAAGACCCAGCGAACACTAATAACATCCTAGATGTTGTCGATAGCTTTGAAATTTACCGTGAACTGAATATTAAGTTCCGTCCCATTCAAGCGCAAGCAATGATGCTGGATCCGAACGAAGCGTGGATACTGGCGAGAGACTTTCGTTCAGAAGAAATCAGAATGGTTAAATGCAGCAAATGTGGGATGTATTTTGTTTCGCTCTACAGTTACGAAAGAGCATACAAAAAGCATCAGTGTCCGTTTTGTACTGAGGCTGGAGTGAATAAAGAGCGACAGAAAGCAATTAGCCGATAAATAAAATCCACGCTTTTTTATGGTTTTTTCAGTGACTTTTTTGGCTGAGACACTTCGTCCCCTAATATAGGGTGGGTTAGTATGATGGTTAAGAATGTTTATGAGCAAGAACTACGATAAGGTATAACTGATGAAAGAATTTCTGAACATTACCCTGGTATCTATGGCTCTGGCTGGCTGTGCTAACGTTCCTCCAACAATGCCGGTGGATAGCAATCCTTCAAAGGCACTTCAGTTTGCACGGGCAATGGATTTGCGCCAAATCACTGACGCGGGGGATAATTACGTTATTTATAACGGGGTGACCGATAAAGACAATATTGTTCCTCTCAAAGAGCCGGTACGTCCGAACCAGAAAGGTACGGGTAACTATGGTGGTGTAGCCGCAGATATCGCAGCGGGTTTTGCTACTCACACAGCATTTATTCCGGTTCTCTCCGTGCTGACGGCTCGTACTCCTGCTCCTGTAGTAGATGGCATGGCTCGCGTTGGGTCATGGAATAATATGATTGCTATGGGAAACTACCAGCAAATTGAACCGATTGTAAGAAAAACACTAAAGTCTATGCATGGGTACACACCTGGGCCAGTTTGTGGCGATGATAAGAGCGTTGGTTCAACACTGATTAAACGTCCTGCTCAGAATGGTGAATGGGTTTCATATGAAGACGTGATTCCAACATTGCCTTCGCCTCCGATAGCAGTAGATGGTAAAGCCAGCTTTTTCCTGCTGAGTAACTGCTTCTTCAAATACTCAAGTCAGGCTGATAACGTACCGTTTGTAAAACAAATGAGCGTAGAGCTTGGCCCAAGTCGTGCCGTTTTCCTTCCGGGCTCGCATGAGCATCCACCGATAGTTTTCCATAATGGTGAAACCTATTACTTCAACAAACAGTAGGTAAAAAAACTGCTCGAATGGATAATGCCGATCAGTTAAGGATCAGTTGACTGATCCAGTGGCTGTGTAAGAATCCGGAAATGCTCCCCGCTTCCGGATTTTTTTACGCGCATTGCTCAGGTCCTTGACCTTTTACGGTACCACACGTAATACATTGGCTTTTTATGATATTTCCTTAATCCGGAATTTATTGCCCGCTGCCTCGCTGAATCCAGCACGGTGACATTACGCAAGCGTCGCCTGCCACTGGGAACGACGGTCTGATGTATCGTCGGTATGGCACTGGAGCGCAAAGAGTTTTTCCATCAAATCGTCAACTACCTGGATATCATGTTGCCCGGCAACCGTCCCTTCGTTGCATCCAGAGCTGTTATACAGGTCCGTCAGAGGCTGGGAAGAGATGTCGTTTGTCGTGCCTTTATGCAGACAGCACAACTGTGGTTGGCTACAGGATTTTGATCTTGTCGTGATTTCAATTGGTCCTGGTCATCCAGGTAATGCTATTGATATAGGTATATCTCGTGAGGTCTTACAACAAAGAGAATTTATCAAGCCGTTATTTTGTGCTTGTTTAAGCCATCAGGGATTATGCTTGGAAGTTGGGGCTAGAGTTTCGCCTATGCATGGTCGAATCTGTCTAGTGAATCATATTCGCGACGATCTCTTTCAAAATATTCCTCAGAGATTTAAGATTGTTCGCTATCATTCCCTTACTGTTTACGATATTCCTGAAATACTGCGTCCGCTAGCTTGGACAGATGATAATACTCTTATGGTAGTCGTACACCAAGAGTTACCATTTGGGGGATCGACTGTTAAACAAGAGGGAAAAGAAAGCCATGAGCTCACCGAAATCAAAACAAAATAAAGGCTCTCGGCACCAGTCCAAATTATCCACTGAAGAACTGACTCAGTCTAAAGAAGTGGCTTTAAGCCTAGTTGCCAACCAGCGATTGGTCATTTTCTGGGAGTGCTTGGCCTTTCTATTTTAACTTGCCTAGGTATTGAAAACCGTAAAAGAGAGCTGGGATTTAGGTGAGCTGGTGAACAGTATTAGCGTTTCTGATTATTACACCAAAGAGAACAACTACCTAACCACTACGAAAAGCACCTTCATGGTAAAAGCTATTTTCACCAGTTTTCCCGGAACGAAGGTGAGAATGCAACAACATTATGACGGCCATTATTATATCTGCGGCCATACTGCCGAAAGCTGTTTTTCTATACCTGAGACACAAGGCGTGGAAATTCGTCAGAAGATACTGAAGGCTGATAATAAAGTGGATCATTAATCATCAATTTGTAGTTCAGCTTTTTCATATTGGCTTAGGTGATCAGCAAGCTGGAAGAAATGAACCTTAATGACAGAACTGACATCATGACCGTAGGCACTATGATTGAAGTCATTTATGGCCGGGTAGAACCGTACAGTGAAATACTCAAGATGGCGTCGGAAAGGATCAAAACGAAATGGTCGAGTTGGATGGGAAGATAGTGAGGAGGATGGTTCATGTTACAAGCCATCCTTGAAGGCTATCTGCTGGCCAAGTCTCTTGACCTATGAAATCAGATCAAGAGACGGTCTCAAATGGCGGGACTTTTGCTTTGTTTGAGCTACTGGACTTTCAGAATCCCTTCAACATTCTTCTTCGTTTCTTCAATGTCAATGCTATTTACACCGTCCTGGAAACGATCTCGGGTATTTTTCCTGTTACCATTGATATTCAGAATACTGCCGGAGCCGGTTACCGAATCCAGATTGATGTTGTCAGGACTCGGCAGGAGATCTGCTTTATGCAGTGAACCAATCCATTCAGACAGATCAACTTTGCTGAAGTCGATACGACCAAACTCTTCTAGAGTTAAACCACGGCAATCAGGATTGCGTTTGTTACCCCAGCCAATACCTAACTGACGTCGTCCTTGCTCTTGGAAGATACGCCCGATTTGTGAGTTGAAGGTACAATAGCTGGATCTTTTCTCAATGCACTGTCCCAAGAGTTTGGTCTGACACCAACTATCAATGTGAACCGCCAACTTGGTTTCCTTTTTAACAGCTAGTTTAAATTCATCTTCGGTACATGCCCAGATGATGTTCACCAGAATGTTGGCAATCTGATATGCCATATAAGCATAACCAATGACTGATACTGCATTTACCAGAGTCGAAGAGAGTTGAACTCCTTCATTTGCTAGAACACCACCTTCAACGGCCGCAGTACCCGCGGTACTTTCAAAAATGGCATTTGTCACAGTAGGACCGAAGGTATCAAGCGTCCATTGAGCGACTTGCTTCGTCAGTTCGCCAACAGCTTCATTGATAAGCCCTGTCATCCCTTTCTCTGTGATCTCTTTTGCAACTTCCGTACCCGCTCTGCCTGTCAGGGAATTGAACGCTGACATCACTGGTTTGGTGATAGCATCTATGGCTTTAGTGGCAAGTTCTGAGCCCATGTCAAAAAGTCCTTTCCCTTGCTCAAACATCCCTGCTTTGACTGCAAGTGCATCCGTCACTTTCAGTGTATAGTAGGTCAATTGAAGGTACTGGATCCAGCTTACGTTGACTGGTTGGTTGCAGCAATCCACCCATCCGCCCATTGCAGACTTGCACTGCATAGCCTCACCTTTGAATAAAGAGCAGGCACGCGTTGTTTCTGTTGTATCATCACCACAAACCATTTCGTTTACTGCATAAGTAGCTGCTTGCAGCATTGCAACTGCGGTCTGGAAATCTCCGCTTGGCTCAGATTCAGGTTGCAGGCAGGTACCGTTAATACACTGGACAGCGCCAGGGCAGACATACTTGTCTTTCTCTGTAGTGCTTGGAACAACTGCGTCAGTACCACAATCCCATACTTCAGAAGCTTGCCAGCATCCGCTTTGACCACCAGCTGCACCAGTGATGCAAGTAGATTTGATGAACTTACAGGCCGAGTTGTTATCATAGCTTTTACACGTATTGTTTACACCGGCATCTGTGCCACAATGCGATACTACCGTTGCTGATTTACAAAACGGAGATAGACCGGGGATTGGTGACGGTGTCAGGTCCTTGGAGCAAATATGAGCACCATTGATGTATGCACAGCCATTCTGATCCGGAGTCACCGAGTCCCTACAGGTTACGCTATAATTCTGGCAATAGCCGGTATTGATAGCTGTAACCAGATTCTGGAATTCTCGGGGGCGGTCTGACTCCCAGATATCATTTGATACCATTCTGGATGGATCATAGCGAACCATTACTTTTGCATATCCTTCACCTGCACCAGTTATTGAAACACGGTTTTTAAAGAATAGAGAGCCGTTGTGTGGTGTATTACGGAATTTGTTGGTTACATCGACGTTGGGGCTTCTATCCCAACTGGTATTTCGCTCGCATTTTCCTTTAGTTTCTGGTGGAAAAACATTTGGCCCGTCCGGACCTGCCCAAACTAAACTTTCTCGCCCGGTACCGCCTATATAGATCTGCATGTAGTCGTCCCACTTCGCTCGAGTGATTACTGCGCTAGTTATCGCTTGAGGGTTGATGATGTTTACAGACATTTCCTCTTCATAGATCTTACATCTACCTTCCCAATAGTTATCGCCTACTGTGCCGACCCATAATTCGATACAACCTACGCCGCAGCTTGCAATATTAGCTGGGCCGTCTCTATGTGACAGAAGGCCGGCTTCATAAGGATGGAATAGGTTAAAAGTGCCACTCACACTTGTAGTGCGTGTACACTCCTTGTAGTCTGGAATATGCTGGACAGCTCTATTTGTATGAAGTTCTTTGGACATTGAACAGTCCCCCAGATCCTGCATGTATTTTTCTTGATTAGCCAAGAAATCTTTATGGCGGCCAAGGATAGAGTCAGTGTTTTTAATGTTGGCGGTGGTTTTAGTCGCCCCGGTAACCGTTCGGTACGCTTCACCTCGTAGTGAGTTTTCAGACTTCAAGGCGGTATTTGTTTCCGAACCGAGTTTCGTTGTATCTCCGTCGTTCCCGTATACGGACTTCAACTGATCAAGAGACGTGGAAGAGTCCTGATTTGGATATACCTGATTGATGTTAACAGCCTGACCATTACCGTACTGTGCTGTCCCACTGCTGTTAGCTGAAAGGCCAGGAAGTGTTTTATAAAATTGCTCGGCTGACTGTGCGTTTTGTTGAGTGGATGCAGAGAAGGCATAAGGAGTGTAGGTGACTACCCCTAAATGACTTACCATTAACAACGTACAAACTGGCCTTAAAAACCATTTTTTTCGAAAAAGGTTTTTCATTTGCGGTCACCTTATGGAAATTACAATCTAGCGCTAGTCATTGGTTGGGTTTTCGGCAGTCAAAGCAGATGTGTAAAATTACATTTATGAAAACCATTGAACAGGTTATGAACAATGGTGTATACAAGCAACGAAGAAGGGCCACAAAACGGGGCCATTTCCCCGGTGTCCTAAATGATTGAAGAATGAGAGTCTGCGTATGGAAATGTTTGGCATTACCGGATTATTACCTTTATCCGGCACATCGCTACCGGTAGGTGGCACCGGAGGTGGCCCGCGCTGTAGCAAGAAAAAAGAGAGAAAGTCTAACTGTTCGCAATTGTGGGAAGCTCACTACATTGCAATGACTATCCTCAGCTTGCCTATTTGCTACATGTTTCTTGCATCGTGAGATATGAAAGGAAAGAAAAACCCTGATTTTGTCAGGGTTCTCTATCTTTATTGATTTCGGGTTCCTGTCACTATCATAACTTCCGGTGAGCCTTTATCATTTTGGTCAGAACCTTTACCGGGAAGCTCATTACTCTCCAGAGATTTATTGTTAAACGGCATTGCGTCTACACTCATGTTATCAAACCGGTCCGCTTTACCTCCGATATTATGGTTAGAAGATGTTCGGTCAGTCCAAAGTGATGTAACTGCTTGTTGAATAATCGCAGAGTCATTGCTTCCTTTGTCAAGTGAAATCTGTTCTAAACGTCCAGCAATACCTTTGGCGAGTTGGATGTTTCCACCTTCAACAATACCATTAGACTCAATGCTGCCTCCGGTAGCCAACTGGACGCGAGCCATCATATTACTTCTGGCCTGGTCAAGTGTAGGGCCACTGGCACCAGCCTTAACTGCTCCATAGTATTGGGAAATAGCTTCCCTTGCCGCAATACGGTCTGGTGAGTTGTCCATTGGAACTTCATTTGCGGCTGTAACAGCCGCGCTATAGTTCTGTTCATAAGTTGGGTATTTTGTAAAGAGATTAGAACCATACTCCATTACGCGGTTCATACCACCAGCTACACCATCCAGTTTATAGTTGTTGTTTTCAAGGTCCTGAGCAGCAACATTACCGACGTTTGTCATGACCTCTTCGTTAAATTCTCGACGAGATGAATCGACAACTCCTGAAGCTACAGCATTGTGATCATTTACCTGCCCCATGCCATATTCATGTGATGACATAGATTTTGTACTTCCGATATTGCCTAAGGCAGAACCAGCATTTGCGCTGGCAGAAGACTGAATAACAGATGCCTTTGCCTCGGCCTGATGACCAGCATTCGTTGCGTTTCTGCTGACCTCGCGATTAGCTTCAGCTGCGATTGAGGTGAGGGCCGGAGAGGAATCACTGTTAATGAAACCGGCTTTACGTGAAATATCGCCAGCTTGTCCTAAATCAACAGCGGCTTTGTATTGTGCAAACGTGTGAGCGTCTTGCTCAGTCATACCGATTGATGTCAGGCGATTTGTGTCTTCCTGAATCTGCTGATTGAGGTCCGGATACGCAGCAAGAACCTGTGTCAGAGTTGATTGCGCTTCAGCTCTGTGACCAATTGACTGAGCAATCTGAGCAGCGTTCATGGTCTGCCCCATAGACGTGCTGGAGGAGAATTGCTCAGCTTCCTGATAGGATTTTTGTGCTGACTGCATACGTGCCTGCGCCTCACTATAGGACTGAGTAATAGCAGAAGTTTCCCCTCTTTCTGACAGTAAGTTATAGGCTGCATTTGCAGCGGTATTCACGATACGTGCTTGTGTAGCACTATCAGAGTCCCGGAAAGAAGACGAAGTCGAGTTACTGTAATCTGCTGTATTTGTATTACTCAAACCACTGCTTTCAGCCTTTGAACGGCTCATACCAGCACTTGCAGAAGCGCTAAATGCGCCGGGACCTCCACTGACTCCGGCACCAGCACTGAATTCGCCCTTAGCCATACCAACGAGCGCTTGCATGTTAGAAATACCATGTTTTTGTGCAACATCATTAACGTAAGAGCGATCCGCATTGCTCAGACGGGTTAGAGCGGCGTTGGTCGCATCACTGTAAACCTGCGATTTAGAACCTGACTCCATATTGCTAGCAATGTGACTCAGCATAGCCCCAGACTGAGTGGTCAGTGTAGACGATGAGGAATCCAATTCTTGTTTAGCACTAGATAAGTTGCGAGAAGACACCTGTTTCATGTCAACAGTAGGCAACATGCCGGAGGTACCACCCATGACTGACCCTTGGGCCGGATTGAACTCAACTTCAGCACCGCGAGAATTGATAGCGGGTGTGTTCGTAACATCCGGAGCCATAGTTTTGGTATCTGCCGCAGAAGGTGCCGCAGCCGATTTGGCAAGAGAATTAAATGCAATAGAGCTACCCCAAACGATAAAACCGCCGAGGGCCGGTATCATTGCATAAAGGTTACCTGCCAGCCCGATACTCTTCTGGGTTTCATAGAGCATGTTATAGAGCTGGCTGAAACTGATAGATCCCGTTGTAGTGAACAGAGCACTCATAGTTTCCCGGGTATTAACTAGAATGTAGAGATTCACAATCGCTGCCAAAGGTAACCACGTTTGTGTCCACATGACTACTAGCAGGTATTTCAGTACCATACGCAGCCCCATGATGCCGAGGCCGAACAAAAAAGCCATGAACGGAGTCAGTGCGTAAACCATCCCTTGAAAGATAGGCATAAACGATCCCATCCAGCTTAAAAAGGATGCCCCTGATGAAGACCACTGGAAAGATTGCTGAGTCATCGTCTGGACGCGAGTGACAGCAGCGGTTCCACGGAATGAGCTTTCATAGCCATAAAGTGGCATATCGCGGAAGTACGGATACATGATCATCATGAGCTGGAAATCGCGGATATCAGTACCACTGATGTTGTAGAAGTTCATCACTTCCGTCATTTTACTGATTGTATTACACGGTACACCACCACAGGTACGGCCTAATGCGGTATAAGAACGCTGAAATGAGCTATCCAGTTGCGATGTAGTATTCATCATCAGGTCTTTCAATTTCGTGTAGGCTTCAGCACAGGTATACAGTGAACCACCTGCTTCTGACTCACCGGTACTTCTATCCCAGCCGCTTCTATTGCTGTCGTAAATGACAACGCGCTGGAATGCATCATTTGACGACAATCCAGCTACACCATTATTGGAACGATACAGAGCTGCGTAGGTTTTCGAACCACGAATGATGTCATTACCAACACACTGACGCATGTAGTTGGAGACGCTCCGGTCTAAGTTATTGTAAGGACGAGAGGGATCATTCGATGCCCAACGCATTGGCGATTTCATCGTATCGTAGAGCGTTGCTAGTGTGAACAGCGGGTCTAGTGAGCCGTACTCCGTCATCGACGGAGTGGAAAAAGCCTGTTCCATCTTCTCAGTAATAGCATACCCGACCGTTGAAATGATCGACGCTGAGGCGGCCAACCCGGCAGGAACGTTATCAACAGCCCTGAATTTTCCTGTTGTCACATCCTCAATATTGACATGCGCAGATACTTGGAAGAATAGTAGGTACATGACGATACACACGGCCATGTGCTGGAAAGAAAGTGTTTTACCAGACGATACCGCAGATGCGATAACCACACCGATAACACCGAGTAACGCAGCAATACGGAACATATCAGAGAATGTTCCGCTGTTCATCAGCATAGCTACTGCATTGAAAATACTGTAGATAAATTGCATGCTGCCGACGGTATATACGTTCCATTCAGTCATTTTTTAAGAACCTTTTAGAGTGAACCATCCACAGAACTTTCATTCTCATACTGAACAGGAGGCAGAGTTTTCATGTAGTTGCTAAAAGCTTCAGGGATACGACCTTCACCGCCATAACGAGAAACCATCGTCATATAGGAGATGTACAGGTTTTCCCTTGCCTTACTGATAAACTCCATAATTTCTTTGTTATACACAGATGTTGATTTGTCGTTTTGTTCCATCAATCGCGCACCAGTGGCCGCAGCAGTGAGCATATCGCTTAGGTAGTTGTATGCTGATGAATAGGCAAGTACAGAAGAGACTTCACGAACGTAGGAGTATGAAGTACCCAGATCATGACGAGCTAACTGGGTTGCTTTACTGGTTGCGCCCGCGACGTTGTAGTAATCCGCCTGACGAAGGCGATTAAGCGATACTGACGCCCCAGTCTTGGCTGAATTCAGATAACCATCGTCGATAAAGAAACGGGTAATATTCGCGGCCAGCCCTTTTATTTGCTTTGTTTGCTTTTTCGGGTTTTCACAGGTTTGTGTTTGACCCGCGCAGGACCAAATTTCAAAACTGTTATCGCCATTAATAAGTGAATCCAGCACTGATGTTGTAGCCAAAGGAGCAATGCGCACCACACTCTTCTTGGCAGAACCATCTTTATCAGTACCGAGTTTGCCACTGACTATGATTGTGCCCGTCATAGACATGACCAGTTCTTTTTGTTCGTTTTCAGTACCGTAAAACTGGTCGCTGAAATTTCCGTTCTGAAGCAGGCACCACATGATGTTGCCGTAGTCGTCACAGGCTTTACGTTTTCCGGACTCTTCTTTTTGTTTCTCCGGTGCTTTTGCACCAGCAAAGTTCCCCCACATCCCTTTAAACTGATCCACTAGACCGTCAGAAGAGAGCTGTGAAGAAACGGAGGCTTTGGCGCTGGAACCAAAAGCGGCAGCTGTATCAACTAGCAAGCCTTTTGCGAGCTGACAGGAGTTAACAGTCAAGTCGTTCATCTGCTGGAGAATAGCTTGCATTTTAGAAATCTCATTATCCAGAACAGCATCCATTGCATTCAGGGCTAACTGAAAGGCCAGACCGGCAGCATTAGCTGCGATGTTTCGCAGCATCTGAACGAATTGTTCAGCATTGATAAAAGAGAAAGACCCACCGAAAAGGTCAATACCGCCGCAGCCACCAGAAGCTGAAGGTAAGTCAATACTGACAGGCGTTAGGGTACGGAGTTTGTTTCGTAGAACAAAACCACCACCGGTATATCCGTCACGAGTAACGCTTTTGTAGTCCCCAGGATTGGTAACGTTAGACATAGAGCCGAACATGTTATCCAGCTGGTTACCAATACTTTCAGCGTTGGCAATCGGTGCAAAAAGTCCAGCTAGAGCAATGGATATAGCCAAAACATGTTTTTTATAGCGTATCTTACACGTGAACTGATTTAAGCGTTTCATCTTATCCCTGATACCTATTTATTGACCTTTACAGGCGATGCATAACCAGATTTCGTCTGGATGTATTTGATAAATTCATCCGCATTTTCAAGATAGTCTTCAGGCATTTCCTTCAGAATGCTGGAGTCGATATAACCGTTATCGTTATACGGCAGAGTGCTTTTGTACTGCTGGTCTGTGATTAACCTAGCATCATGAGCAACCAATATAGTTCGGGAAATCAACTGATCAGCACTGATAGGCCCGAAAGACAGGATGCGAGTTGTAGACGGTGGGATAGCCAAAGCTAGCGCTGGAACGTTGGTGATTTGCAGTTTAGCGGCTTGGCCGGTATCCACACGCCAGTCCGGCATAATGTTGCCCGGCAGTGGTTTCCTATCAATAGAAACGGGAATGATTTTAATGCCAGTCATATAGTTGAAGGTATTCAGCACGGAAGCTTGTTTGACACAAAGTGTGCAATTTTTCCCACGAAAAAAGTAGAAAATACCCGCTTTATTGCCGATATCTTTGGCGATAATACGAGAGCTATTTTCGGCCTCGTTTGACTGATCCATCGCGCCAAAGGTAGAGGTGGAGCGCCGATTATTCTCATCGATGAGAGGATCGATTGAAGTTACTAAACGTGCCATGTCTGTGAATTGGCTGGCTTTATCCAGCATAATACGTTGAGCAAGGTAGTAGGCTCGAACATTTTCTTGTGTCGGCTCGTCAATCGCTCGATCACGCAGTTTCTGAATGTTTTCTCGATACCATGCAACGGTAAAAGGAGCTGAACCTTTTTCTTCTGAGCTGGCTTTAGCAACAACTTTTGATGGAGTGGGTGGTTTCACTGCTTTATCTTGCTCATCAGGTTTTTTCTCCTGAGAAGCAACTTCTTGCGGTGGCAGTTTTTTAGGCGGTTCAGGAGGAGATTTTTTCCAGAACCAGCCTTCTTCTTTCCCGTCAACAAATGCTTGACCACCTGCAAGGGTGGACTCAGTCTTTTTGCTGGTGGATTTATTATTATCTGCTATCGCATTGGCTGAAAGCAGGCCGCAGATGGTCGCGGTCAACAGAGTTTTAGTTAAACAGAGAGATCTCATCTTTGTTTCCCTCAACAAAAATTCTGGCGATATGTTCAGTCCAGAAAAAAGTGTTTTTCCCTTTGAAGACACGGGCACATTCCAATTGATGGGTCAGCGTATAATGCCTATACCGTAGCTGCCCTATGCGTTTAACAATGCTTTCCGGCTTAATCCCGAGTTCTTTACAAACTTCATCAAGCGTCATGTGGGAACTGTACTTCTGTTCCAACTCATACCGAATGGTGTGAATACCGGCATTAGTATCGAGTAGTGCAGGAAGTTTTTGTGCGGGCATAAGTAATGAGCGTCTGTGAGCGCATTTCAGCGTTTTCATCAAAACCCCAATCCTGATGAATAAACGAACTGTAATTTTGCCACATAGCCCAAAATGACCACGGAAAAAAGGACCGCAAAACGCGGTGAAAAACTCTCTGTTTTTGATTAAAATCTGTGCCTCTAGGTCACTAACTGGTACCGATTTGTCGGGATCTACGGCGATTTCCGGATCATGATTTATCCATTTGGTTTACTGTAGATACGACTTTTCGGGATGCAGATTTCATTCAAAAAAACCAGTCGAAGGATTGGGGCAGATGATTGACAAGGTGTTAGTTTTCAATATAAAACTTTGGTCTAGTAAGGTTAGTATCACCAACCTGAAATGCAGCTTTATGCATTGATTGGGAAAATAAGCTGTCAATTTCAGGGTACTCTTTTCTCACCGATTCAGTAGTTGCCTAATCAGGAACATCAGAAGGGCTATATGACAGGGCAACTCCCTCCCTGAAAATTAAAACAATTTTCATAAATCCATAACGCTATATCAGTTTCTCCCCTATCTGGCCCTTTTATTACGGATGAAAGACTAAAGTTTTTAATCATCGATCCATCGTTAGATTGGGGGCAGATAATACCTAGCTCTTCACTTCAGTTGATTACTATTCCGGGTAATCATTCTAGTTTGATGGAGGATAATGAGAATAAAACCGTTTTAGCTCAGGCTTTGAATAGGGCGTTGGTAATCAATTACGATGAGAGGATACCGTAATACTAATAGTAAGGAAGATTGAATAATTTATCGTTGATATGATAATCCGGTATATGTTGTTTATACCGGATTTTTAGCAATTGTTGGCCATTTCATCTTGTGTCGTTATTTTGCTAACTTGTAGCATGTTACGGCTTTCTTCGGTCGCAGTAGAAATAGCCGTTACCGGCTACCCCCGCACAGATCCGGACGTGCGCTACTAATGCATCCGGCTCCTACCTCGGGTGTTTGGCGTAAAAGCGCTGTAAAGGATAAGGATGCACAATTCGGAGGGGACGGTATCCATTTATTCACCCAAGAGATCCTGATACTCCTCAAATGGAATGAGTATCTCGGGCACAAGTGCCAAAACACAAGGTCAGAGAAAAGAGTATCAGGAAGCGGAAGTATTACCCTCAATAATAAACTTTATTACAGTGTTAAACCTAATTGAGTTACAAGTTCGTTCTTGTGAATTAAGAGTGATAGGGATATAGCCATCCAGATTAAAAAAGATGAAAGAGAATATAAAGATGTTTATCCTACCAAAAAGAGAAAAAGCACCGAAGTTACGAGCGTTCAGTGCCTTATATACTAGAAAAATATCCGACCAGTTACAAGAAACCTTGACTAAACAGTATTACCTGCGTAACCGGTGATCAGGCATTTGTTGATGGGAAAGAAGGAACAAACCTCGTTAAAAATAACGAGGTTTATCAGTGTCTTGAACCTAGTCGAAAGACCGGGTTTTTCTGGGAAGTTTACCCCTCAGAGTTACTTTGATTTGCCCTTGTTACTGATAACCGCAATTGGTATCGAGGCAATCAGAAGCACTTTGATAACAAAATCCTCCGTTACCTTAATGCCGAATTTATCGCCGAAGACTAGCGATAGCTACAGTGAAAACAAGAGATAAGAAGCGAAGGGTATTGATTTTCATGTTAAGGTTCATTAGAGGGAAGTTAAGCACAATATAGAAATTGTGTGGAGAGAAGTTAAAGATTTAAAGCAGGTCAGAGGGAATCATTTGAGTCTTTTATACACTATACCACGAAGCACATTTATGATGTCACGAGCAACTCCTGTTACTACCTATGTAGCCAGGGCAAAAGTCTTGACAGAAACCAAGACCAGACACAGCGCGACCAAACCATGAGGAACATCCGTACCGTAGGTTGTTATTAGACAGCTGTCAGGGTAAGAGCAATCATGGACACAGCAAAAAAGATATTTTTCATTTTATCATCCTTTGACATCGAAGTAGTCGTTGAAAAAAGGCACTGAATGCCAATGAGCTTCACGCATGAAAGTGTCCTGAAACAGGGTTTCATATTTACCACCAGCAAACAAACGATTAGCTACGTTAACAATGTTCCCGATCCATTTTCTGGCTGAAGCACTGTATTTAAGCAATGAGAGATAGAAACTATTCCGTAGAGCTCTGCCTAAATCACAGGCTAAATCTAACAATAATACTTCGTTTTCAGTTAAGTCCCCGAAATCGTCCGGGCATTCAACGTCAGTACCAATGCTAAGATTATTCATGGCAACAACAGTCATGATTTCACCTTCAACGTTCGCGAGACGATGGAAGATATCTATCGAAGAGGTTGTGTCGACAATCGTACCGTAATCATCGTAGGCATTTGGTTCTAAATATGGATCAGAATCAGGGGAGGCAAGTTCGATCACTAATCTTCGTTTCGCAGCAATGAAAGTAGAGATGTAGTGATCTTTGGCGGTTAAGTGATTCATGAGAATACTCCTGTTAATGAACGGTTATTACCAAACACGTTGTCCTTTTATAAACTCAGGCTCATGAGCGACAAATCGCACTGCCTCAGCCATCGAAGAATCGAAGTATTTAGAGCTCATTTCACGGCCTAACCCGATGATCTCATCTTTGAGTGCGTCAAATTGTGAACCGGCGAAACGACCGCAAGCGCAGCAATAACCCAGTCGAGTAGCCAGTCTCAAAACCTACGACTCATTCTGAGTTACACCGAAAGCGGTTTGGCTTGTGCCAATACTACGATCATTGAGAAGTTTTACGGTCATCATATCTGCATGAATCAACGTCAGATCGATTTCTTCATGTTCAGGAAAGCAGGGCCAAAGAGACATCTCATCAGAGACAAAACCATAAGCGTCTTCATTGATTGGAAAAGACATATTCACCTCTTGATAAGTTTAAGATATTTGGCTTGCAGTCGGTGAGAGCGCCGATTACACGTTCTCTTGCTGGCGAAGATTTGACGAACTGCTCAATACCTTCAATCCAGTCCTCCACACGGTACCGAGTAAGGTTGTCATTTATGAATTCGGAAGGCAATCATGGCCCAGCGATTTAGAGCAAAACGAACAAGTTCTTCATCACCCGGATTAACAACGTTGCGCAGTTTTGCTGAACGGTTGTTATATTCAATCAATGCACATCCAGACATACAGACTCCATAAAAAGTTAAAGGCCCAATCTTGGACCTTGTCAGAAGTTAATTTGATCATCTATTTCGACAGGTTCATTAACTGGTATTGAACTGAGATCGATAAAATTAAGCCGTTGGACATTGGTGGCAGTTACTATTTTTCCGCCTCGCAGCAAAAAAAATTCTTTACCAGATTGATAGTGTGACAACCATGATTCGAGTACAGATGATTCAGTGAGAATGTACGGTCTCCCGTCCGAGAGAAAGTAGATACAAGGAATATCCATACCTCACCCTCAACCAGACAGCACAGCAAAACCGAAGTGAGTATAAACATTCACACCTGGTAAGACGTCATGGCATCGGAACGGCCACCAACAACCAGACTCATCACGCATGAAATGAATTTCTAGCGTGTCAGGTACCATTGGGTACCCAATACCTATGATCATCATTTCGTCGAATACAGGCTCATTATCAAAACTTGAAATACTGCCAATATGACGATTTTCATAAACGTAGTTGATAATGTCATTCAGCATCTCATTGGTAAAGCTATGCTGAGACTCATCAGAAGATGAATCGAAATACAAGTGAGTAGTAGACATGAGATAAACTCCATAATAGGGGCATGAAAAAAAAACGCTGACATATGCCAGCGTTTTACCGTTTAAGCATTCAGGCAAGTTTTCTTTGTTTCGGCTTTGCAGCTTCACTAGGATAAAAGTAGTAGAACGCTTTTTTGTACTTCTCATAGCCAATACGTTGAGACTTTACGTTTTCCATATTGTTTGGAGCGGTATAGTGCCCAATCTTAATTAAATAAGCTTGTTCATCTAACTCGTTTGCCCAG
The DNA here is from genome assembly GCF_026153155.1 of Photorhabdus aballayi. Taxonomy (NCBI): domain Bacteria; kingdom Pseudomonadati; phylum Pseudomonadota; class Gammaproteobacteria; order Enterobacterales; family Morganellaceae; genus Photorhabdus; species Photorhabdus aballayi. Next base: position 28,779 of record NZ_JAPFCD010000048.1, read on the forward strand.
CGGTGCATGATCTTCATACGGGTTTCGTATGGATCAAGTCCTGAAATTAGACAGCAATTGGTGAAAGAACACATGTTTTCTTGATTAACATCAGAGAAAATCCATAGTATTTCATCAATACGCTGTTCTAAAGTGCTACGGGGGGCTATCATAATGTGAAATGAATTACGAATTAATTCGTAACCTAGTTGTTCAGAAAACCGCAGTTGATAACTGTGGTCCATGTCGGCAGAAATTACATCATATTCTCTGTCACTTGCTTCCAAAATATTCAGGAAAGACAGCTGATTTTTATTCACATGCACTTTCCTATAAGTAGCCATTTTGATCACCTTTAAAAAAATTAATAAATTTAAAAAGTTAAAAAATTTAGATTAACGAGAGAGGGCCCTGCGAGTAACTTTGAGAAGTTGCCCGCGTAGCGAAGAGACAGAACCTACAGCAATTCCAGTGTCACCGAAGAGAGTAGTCATTAAAGTTTGATTGGCGGAACCGAAGCCAATGCCAATAACCAGAAGACCATCCTGTTTTGCATCTTTAATCATCTGTTCAGCGGTTAGCGTGTCATCCGGGTCCCCATCAGTTACGACGATCATCACATGACGATCTGCTTTGGCCGATAGAAGGTCGGAAAAGGCAGGCCACAAGGATTCACTCAGTGGTGTTGAACCTGAAGCTACTAAACCGAATTGATGAGCATTGATAGCAGCTCGGAAGGTTTGCTCGCGCCCTTTCATCAAACCTACGTTGTTTTTCGTAGCGTGAGGAAAATAATAGGCAGAAGTGGATACGCCTTTTATGCCTTCCAGTGCATAGAGCATGGAGACAACGGCAGCTTCCGCTTCAACCACATCGCATTTTAACGAACCACTGGTATCTAATAGAACGGTAAACGCACAATTGAACTCAATGATTTTGGATTTGTGCTTAAACAATTTCGTATTGCCCAGAAGAGCAGAAGTGAGTAAGCGCGTATCCAGTTTTCTGCCGGTATCTTTGTGAGTACGACGAACCTGCTGCATACCCTGAAGTAACCCATGCATTGACTGACGCAAACCAGAAGCAAACTGAATACCTCGATTGACCGAAGTATCGGTTGTTCTGTTTCGTTTAGCTGGTGCGACGGAGTAAGGGACTGGCGCTGGAACACGTTTTGAACTCGGAACTTTATCTTCTAAAGCTTCATTCAGTTTTTCACTAGCATCCTTCATGACCTTAGAAAGGTCTTTTTCTGTAGTGTCTGAAAAAGGGTCTGAAAAAGACTTATCAACTGATGTAGAGCCAGACGTTGATGAAGAATCATCACCTTTCATATCACCTGCAAAATCGCTGAGTGAGCTTTGACTGTCCTGAGAATCGTCAGATTGCTGCTGTTGCTGTTTTTGCTCGTTAAATGCATCTACAGCGAGGTCATAGAGACGGCATGAAACATCGAGACATTTACTGATTGAATCCGCATTAACGGCTTCAGCCAGAATCGTCATCGACTGGTCAAACAGCTTCAAACCGAATAATCGTTCAAAGTCTTCACGCACTTGCTTAGTAGGAATGCTTAAACCGTGATAACGGTTAAACCCACACATCAGCATTGTGTTGACGAAAACAATGGACGGATGGTCACTTGGTTCGGCATCCTTATCAAAGAGAAAGGTTCTGAGTGCTTTCAAAAAGGCAGGGGTACCGGGGAAACGGCGACCAATCGCACGTTCTATGCGAAGATCTTCCGTGATATTAACCAATTTGTGTAACACATCCCGGTTGTATTTACCTGATTGCACCTTATCAGCTAATTTTTTTTCAAGGAGTTTAAAGTCAGTGAAACGGACATGAGCTGATTCGTGTACAAGGTAGCCTAACAGGATTTCTGATAGTTCTTCAGCATTCCTATAAAAAGGGATGTTGATACAGAATCGGTCATGATCTTGGTAGGTAAAGGCAGTCCTTCCGCCTATAGTAACATCGACGCCAAGTTGAGAGCTTAGCGCACGCGCAACGATAGGAAGGGAATTGTAAATACCCATAGATGTAATACCTCGAAATAGATTTAATAAATTTAAAAAGTTAAAGGCAGCGGAATGAACCGTTAGGATTTCCTGACAGACGCGTAGAGAGCACTGTTTTCCGCTAAGCGTAAAAAATAGGCTTTGCTGCCAACAGTAACGAAGGCGTTTTGCAATATCTCTTGCCAGTTGAAACAGTAAAGCGAATGGGAAGACCAGGACAGACTGCAATACCCTGTCAATTCAGGGTACAACCGAAGGGAACGGCAAATGCATAGAAAGCAGTTCGCCGTATTTTCCACGTTCGATAAGGACCTCATTGTTGCAAATCAGAATGCTTTGCATCTATGAACCTTGGTTTAAAAAGTTAAAAGGCCCAGTGTGTGGGCTTTGTAATTTAGAAAACCAATAATCCGTCGTCTTTGTCTGCAAAATCCAAAGTCTGTATTGAAACAGGTTCTTTAGTCAGTTCAATCTCTGAAGTGCTTGGCAGGTTATATGGAACATCACCAGCATCAGATAGGAATGAACTATCATCAATTATCACCACAGAGGACACGATTTCAGCCGAAACATTTTCAACTGGTGCTGTAGCAGCTTCTTCAGCCACTACAGTTACCGCAGTCTCAACATCAACAACCGGATCAGTAACTAGGCCCGCCGCAGGCAGGTCAGTTGGCAAATCATCAAATGCTTCATCACTGACAACGACGGCAGAGGCGAAAGCATCTATATGCACAAGGGCAGGAGATGTCTCGGCCACAGCGTTATTGCTATCAACTGCATCAGGAACCGGCTGTGCAGTGTAATCGAGCGCATTAAGCGCTGTCAGATCTACAGTAGTATCAGCAGCTACATTGCTCTGAGGTTGAGATAGTAATTCAACAAATGATTTTGCGTTTTGTGGGTCACGAAGATTATTCAGAAGCGACAGGATATCGTTATAAGGTTTACCAATTACTTTGCCAGTTAACGGAATATCTTTGAGCACATTGTTCACGTACTCGCTGAGTCCTTTAACACAGGGAGCAATAAAAGACAGTGAATCAAGTTTTTCGGCACAGCGGCGTAACGGATTCAGCGTATGCTGGGAAAATGCATCTGAGTTTCTATTTTTCAGGAACCCTTCAACAATGTTAGCCACATCCTCATAAACTTCGTCAGCAAGACTTTTAATCTGGCCGGTGAGACCGTTTTGAATAATACTGTTGCTGTAGGGAGTGATGTGAATTGCAGTGAAACCAAATTGAATCTGGTTATCCATATACTGCAAATCAATCGACGCATCCCGGAGCAAAATGTTACGATATTTTTCTTCAAACGAGTTGATCCAGCTTGTGAAATCGGCTTTCATAAATTCTGCTTTGTAACTATAAAACTCAGACTTCAACACGTTCAGTTTAGCGATAAGATCGTTGACCTTGTCTGCGGGAATCGCATATCCACCCATGAACCGAATACCCACTTCCTGACACAAGGCGTGAGCCGTGCTCTTTTTGCGAGTAAAAGGATTGATGAGCTGGGGGTCAATTATCTTTTTACTACCTAACGAAACCATCACGTCAGGCGGTAATTCAGCATCTTTTCCTAGATCTTCTTTTTTCAGCTTACGGCGACCGCTAATGCTGGTGATATCCGAAAGGGAAACAAGAATCAGTTGATCCAGAACTTGAGCTTCGTTTGATTTAATGGTCATGATTAATACCTCAATTTAATAAATTTAAAATGCTTAGGACATTAAAAAAGCCCTTTCGGGCCTAAAATTATTGCAGAGCTTCTTTGCCAAATACGGATTCAACGATAGTGTGCAAAGCACGTTTATCGTCAGCCGTTGCCCGGTTACCAATTTGGAAATCGAACGACATCAGCATTGCTTTAGGCACATTCAATTTCTTCATCAGAACAAAGCGGTCAATCCAAGCAATGAGAGAACGGCTGGAACAGGTTACAGATAAGCGAAGATCAGCAGATACAGGAAACGACGGGATTTTGTCAGAAGAGTTCTGACTAAAATCACCAGTAAGATCCCGACCTACAAACAATGCACGAATCATGTTTGCCACTTCTACAAATTTACCGGCAATTTGAGGGTCTGGAATGTATTTAGTGATGAGTTTTGTCTCAACATCCGCAGGCATATAGTCAGCGTTAATGAACATATAGCGATCAAGGTTCGCCACGTTCATGATTTTAATACCTCCATATACACCTGTTTGATCACCCTGACCAATTGAGTTGGCAGTAGCGATAAAACGGAAGTTAGGATGCTGTTTAATGACCTCGTTAGTTTCAGGAATAACAAGATTCCCGCCTTCTAAGATGGCATTAAACGCGTTTGCGCATGAAGGGTCTAATTGATCGTATTCGTCCAGCAAGAAAATCAAGCCGTATTTATACGCCAGCGCCAATGGACCATGAATAAAAACAGTTTTCGTATCACCGGTCAGTTCGTCACAAACGAGACGAAGACCGCCAATAAGGCTATTAATATCCAGATCCTGAGACGCAGTAGTCTTCATGACAGGCCAGTTCAATCGAGCAGCAACTTGCTCAACAATACTGGTTTTACCACAACCTGTCGGGCCAGCAATCCAAAGTGACTGGTTTTGTGGAAAATTAATCCACATCAACACTGCTCCACGAAGAGTAGGCTCGAACAAGTAGTCGTTGTTAAGTTTCGGAATGTACGCATAGAAAGGATTATCCACAGAAAACCCAGCGTATGGTCTTACTTTATGCTCCATTGCTGGAGGAATTTCGATACCAAACAAAGCCGGAGAAATAGCAACGTTACGCGTCAGAGCATCAGCAGGCAGGTTAGTAATAAAGTTAGTCATGATATACCTCATTAATTTAAATAAATTTAAAAAGTTAAAAGATAAAAATCAGAGGGAATCTCTTCATTTCGTTTAGGAAGTTAAAAATTAAGGAGCCAGAGAACTAAGTTGCAACAGCACGAACCAGATTGGCGTGTTTATATTTACGATTAATATTTCCTCCTCGACCAACTACGGTGACCTTCGGGGCATATGTGACGTAAGGTGCGATACCACGAGAATAAATTGCAGAGATCAGGATGTGCATGAAAAAGGTTTTAGCGTAAACGAGTACACCGTCAGCCTTATATTTCTCACATAGTGCAACAGCGATGTCAGCAAGTTCATTGGCACGCAAGGTCATCTCTTCAACGGAAGGGCAAAACGTAAACGACAGCTTCTCGCGGATAGCGTGAGAAATATGCTGTTCAACGTCTATTACACCCATTTCACGTTGTTCATCAGATGCAAGGTATGCAGTCATGTTTATGAGGAACATGGGAGAGCTCCCTTAAGTTTATAAAGTTAGATGGATTTAATAATTTAAGTCTCGACCGAATGGGAGACATAGGTTTTAAGGTACTGAGATGCTCAGTTTTAAGGTGACTGAGCTAACCTGAGTGTTGTCATCGTGACAACGAAACACCTTTTTCGACGCATATAAAAAACTCGCAGCCTTTTAGGGCAATGAGTTATTGAATAAGTATAGATACACGAGTGCCGTGAGAATGACTTTATGGAATCATTCAGATTGGCAATATGGCCGAAGTTGAGGTGATTAAAGGGCGTTAGCCAGAAGTTAAGCGGATGTTTCCGCACAGTCAAAATAATCAATTGTTCCTGTACGGTCAAGCAAAATAACCGGCCTAATGACCTAATACCGCTTGCTTAAGAAAAGTGAGGGAATTAGCAGTTGTCTTCTTCATTTGAAAAGGCCAACAATATCGAGATGTTCCAATTTTCCTTGTTGGCGATTTATTGAATAGATATTAAGAAAAGTGCTTAAGAGAGCGGTATTACAACTAATGCTGACCTTCTTGATCATGTTAGCAGTTATTACTTAGGCTGTGAACACTAAGGGACTTTGTCATTTTAAAATAATGACCAAGGGAAATTGGCGGCTCTATTTAATCTGTGATCTTCTGAGTATTTCAGTGTACGTATTCAGGGGACGAGAAGGATGATTATTATGGATGCTAAAGCCCAACTCATCGTGGATGTGACTGCCAAGGTGCACAAGGAAAAATCAGCATTATTAGTGCCTCAAAGCTTCTCAGTAAATCCCGCCGGACTATCGAACGCTATCTTCAACAATATCAGAAAGTCGGTATCCAGTTTGTTATTCACCGAAATACTGGCTGAACACCCGTCAATAAAATACCTGATGAGCTTAAAAGGCAAGTGCAGTCTCTCATCGAGGATAAGTACTACGATGTGAATTTGCAGCACCTTGCGGAACTGCTGGAAAAGCACGAAAGCATTGGGGGGTAAAGCGAGAAACCCTACGTTCCTGGATGCACGAAATTCATCATGTTAAGCATGCTAAATGCAGATGGTCTCAGGTTCGTAAGCGAAGAGAACGGATGGAATCAGCTGGCCTGCTGCTCCAAATGGATAGCAGCCCTCATCGCTGGTTAGGTGATAGAAAATCCTGTTTGATCGCCATCATTGATGATGCCAACAGTGAAGTTCATTCCGAGTTTTTTGAGTCCGAATCCACTAAAGGCTGCCTAAAACTACATGACAAAGAGAAGGGTATCTAAAGCCCTGTATGTGGATAAAGCTGAGATCTTCGACGACCCCAAACGGTGCAACTTCTCGCAAGTCCAAAGAACCTGTGAAGAGCTGGGTATTGAGAGCCTTTTCGTCAACTCCCCGCAGGACAAAGAGCGTGTTGAGTGTTCATTCTATACGTGCCAGCGCTACGCTTAAGAAATATCACGGATATGCAAAGAGTTAACCAATACCTTCAGGAAGTTTTCATTCCCGACTATTGGCAAAAAAACATGTAGTGAAAGCCAAAAACATCAAATCGGAATTTAAACTGGTTTCGGACTATATCAGTCTGGATAATACCTGTATTCAGAAAGAGTATCGAAAAATCCTCTGGGATCACACGTTCTGCTATGGAAATAAGTTTTACCTGATCGATTCGCCGCTCAGGTACTCGATAGTCAATCAGAAAATAGAAATCTGAAAGCAATATGACGGCCGTTTTACGACCTACTTTGCAGACCGAGAATTAGGTATCTCTAAAGTTATTGAACCAACTAAACCTTCGCTGTATGATCTGGAAATCCAGAGAAAGTTGGATGTGTTGGCATTAGCGGACAAACTGGGTAATGTCGCTGAGGCAACACGGCTGAGTGGCTGCTCCCATGATACTCTCTATCGGCATCATAAGGTACTCAAAGAAAAAGGGCCACAAGCCTTCAAACGGATCTATAGCCTGGTTCAACCCTATAAAAATTGTACAGACAGGGAAATAGAAGAGAATGTTATCGCCTTTTCCCTAGAAAATCCGCATCCGCATCTGGAGCTGGCGCAAGTATCAGTTCAGCTGAGGGCTAGTTATCAAATAATGCTGAGTCCAAACGGTGTGAGAAATATTTGGACGGGAAAAAATGAATACAAGTGCCCTGAGTGTTGAGAAAGCAAGATCACCGTTTGCAGCTGCATTGTGATGATCTTCAGTTGAGAAATTAAGCCGGGAGCAGGTATACTGAAACGACAAAGTCCCTCGGTAATCACACTAATACAAATAATTCATTAGATATTTTGCCACCTCGAGTCTTTCGAATGTGATTATTTGATCGGTTTACGACAAAAATTATCTCTTGGGGAAAGATTTTATTAAAGTCTATTCCTTTTGGAAAGTATTTCCTAATTAAGCCATTTATATTCTCATTTGTCTCTTTACTTTGCTGATAGTTTCGTGACTCGTAAATTCTAAACTGTTATTAAATATTATTGTTTTAATTCTTTGTTTTAGTTGATATAATTCCTTTGCCACGGCTTCTCTGTTTTCCGTTAAATTTAATAATTATTTATATAGAGCGTTTTGCATTCAATCAATATTAATAATATATTTTTTTATCTTTTCCGATTATCGTATCTCTTTCCCTTCTTCCAATACGGGATTTTTTATCAACGAGTTATAGGTGGTCATTAACACTCACTTTGTTTTAATTTTTCCTCTTCTTTCATAACAGCCATAGCGTTTACGATACGGTTTACTGGCAATTTTGAGATGCTGCTATAAGTTACCCCATCCATTTCGTTTTTATAAAAAAATTTATAAATGGTCTCATGATGCAAGGATATCTTTTTATATCGCTTTAGATAGTCAGCAACCTTAAATCCTGCCAAATTAGCCGTTTTACCCATTTTTTTATTTCTTGGGTTATATCTTTTGGTTTTCTTTGCAAAATGACGGCGAGAAAACTCCTGAAGATGAGCCTGATTCCTTTTCAACTTTTTGCTAATAGTTGAGTAATGCAACAATGAAACGTTATGAAAAACTGGTTTTTTAAAGCTGGAAATTTGGCATCTTTCTGTTTCAGTCAGTTATTTATAGGCTATAC
>NZ_JAPFCD010000049.1:0-36786 GCF_026153155.1 Photorhabdus aballayi
CGGGTTGCTTTAATCTATTTCTCAATTCAGTACTAGCAATATGAATTAGCGATAACAGCTCATCAGAAGAAGCTTTTGTAATATCTATTTCAATAAACTCTTTACTTTCTTTAAACATTTATCCGATCTCTTTAGATGTATATATTCTCCGTTTTGGGCTGTATAAGATACCACCAACAACAATCCAGTTACCCGCTATCCACCTTGTGACTTGCTGCGGAGTAACATGCATATGTTGCGCAAACTTAGACTGATTGCCACTGAAATGGCGATCAATATATTCTTTCAGTGTTTCGCATTGTCTATTCAAATGAATTCCCATATCATTATTTGTGATAATCAATCAATGATATGGCCGCGAGAATCTCTGAGTCTATTTTTGTGTTCCTCAACCCATTTTCTGTTAGCTTCTTCATCATTACGTATTTCTTTATCAATGATTTCATGAAACATATCACTGATATAATTTAGAAATGTTACAGTATCGCTACGAATATCTATGTCATACAGCCCAATACAAATTGATTCTCTACTATCTTTATAATTCGCTGCAACATACATTTTCTGCCTTTCGATGCAAACATAACCTTTTGCAGTCATCTGACCGTAGATACAGCTTTCGTAAGGACGTTCTAAGATGAATGATGCACGCTTTGATTTCAGATAATCAGTGTTCATATTCAAGTTCTCCGTTCGTTGTTGATGTAATCAATGTAATCATTTTTTGATGATACTTCAATATATCAATAATCATTTTTTGATTATATTAGTGACTTTAATAACATAATTAAGATATGACTATCCATACAGGGAAGTTCACGTTAAACCCGCGATAGAGTAACTATGAACAATGCTATTTTAGCATTGGCCGAGATGATTAAAAAGGCAATAGATAGCCATACCTCATTTAAGCTTCCTCCCTAATCCAGGAGTGAGTTCAAAATGGTAATGAAAGTATTACGCGAGCAGAACGCAGCCTTTCAGGCCGTCTAAGCCTATTGCCCCGCTTATGCGGGGCTTTCAGGAGAGACACTTTGAATAATGTAATTAGAACTGAAACCTTACTCCCTTTTCGTAATGGTTGGACACCTCCTACAGGTGAAGAAATCAAAGCGGTGTTAAGTCTCGTTGAGGAACAATCAGGAAATAAGTTTACTGGGGTTGACGCCTCAAAATACATAGGTCTACCAGGCGAAACAGGGAGAGGAAAAGGCAGCCGGACATTTAGGCGATGGTGTAAAGAAGGGGGAATACCTTACTCGGCGTGGGCGTTACTTTGTTATAAAGCCGGGTTAGGGGTTATTTGGGAAACAGACGAACAGAAGGAAGGAGACTAATAAGGAGACTAATGTTGAAGCGTTGGGATACCAAGATGAAATTGTTCCACGGCTCATACAATAACGACGCTCCAGTGAACTTTTCGTGGGAATCTGCACAACCCCTCTGTATCGGCACAGAAAAATGGTTTTGATCACTTTGCCCAGTTCAACAAGTGCTTTGTAAGTGGGATGTTGTTTCGGGTGAAGCGGCACAGTATGGCCTCTGGATCGGCGGTATTCTGCTTAAGCGTAGTCGCATATTTGATCATCTCATCGTATTGCTGGATAATTAGCTCCCAGTTGATAGGACGTGTCAGTATCGACTCCAGATTTGGGTAATCATCAAGTTTGTCATCCCCTTCCCGCAGAACCATTTCGGCATCTTTGAGACCAGGAAGCTGGTCACTACCCCTATCCAGTAAAATCTTTAATTTCTTTTATATATTTCTGACCTTCTAAGAGACCTTTTAGTTCTCTTCTACTACCATATAATGCGAGAGTCTGGGTATTATATACTAACCCTTTTTTATAAAACTCATTCCTAATTTTCCTTAAAATCTTTCTTGCCAGCATACCTTTCGACCAACCTCTTTCGCATAATGCTTCGTACTCGGCAATCCAATGTATTAATTTCATAATGGAATTTACCTCTCTTCTCATGAAATATTGCTGTGAGTTATGACAACAGTATCTGCGAATACTCTCCAGTGTTTGTGGTACTAAAATTAAATTCCCTCATGCTGATGTTAATTTGTTGTATTCTTTAACTATTGCTGACTTATTTAACCACTCAACCGTACTTACAGTTCCCTTGTTTCGGCTGAAGGAAATTATCTTAGTGTGTTAACACTGTTGATTTGCTCTCATTATAGACTTTTACGGAATATTTGATCTAGATATGCTATTAAGGACATTCATTGAAATATTCCCATAATAAGGTAGTAGATATTGTAGCTGATCAGTTACAAGCAAGATCAAATATTGTCATATAAATCACATTTTAAAACTTCATGAAACCGTTTACATGAACAGCAAACTTATCTCACATTCTATCTAAAATAAATTCGTTATTCTATTGTAAAAAACAATTCGAAACTGGAGTTTGAACTGTATGATTTAGAACAATCTTAGACAATACTATAACTTCTAACTATGAGGAATGGTTCCTTATAGAACGAGTAGCTGCTCTTGTTGATTGTTGAAATACTTTCCTACTTATATTCAATAATTATTGAAGGTCATATATGGGTCAAATTACCCTTCGGTTAACAAATATGTGGGATAGAAGTCATGATCCGTGGTTTGTAAAAGATAAGAAATTTCGTCTTATATATGCAAATAAAGAATTTATTAAACTAAGTAAGTTACCTAAATACTTTGATGTTGCGTATTTTCGTCCTCGGAGAGAATAAAGCCGCTGTTGGTCAGGTTGTTGGCGGTCAGTTGGGTGACGTCACGCCCGCTAATCGTACCGCTGTTGGTGATATCGCCCTGACTGTTAAGCGCCACGGTATTACCAGCCAACAAGGCACCATCACTGCTCAGGTCGCCCTGACGGACGCGTGCATACACCTGCGGCACAGTAACTACCTCGGTAGTGCCGTCCGGCAAGGTCACGGTTTGGTTAGTCAGCCAGATAATATCCGAAGTCAGCAATGCCATCTGCGCCGGACTTAAGGCGACGCCCGGCGTTAACTGTTGCTGTTGGCCAAAGGCAATTCCGGCATCCATCAGCGCTTTAAACTGCGCTTCATCGTTGTTGTAGCCGGTCAGATAGCGCCGGCCGGTCAGTTGGGTAATCTGGTCCCGCACCAGTCGCTGTTCATAGAACCCATCGCCCAGGCGTTTGTGAACCAGCGCCGGGTCATGCGTTAACTGTTGCCGCATATAATCCGAGCCCAGCCACTGTTTATACTGGGTAAATTTCGGGTCGGTCTCGACCAGATAGTGGTTGTCACTGCCCGGTTGCACCGTATACAGGCTGTTATCCGGCAAGCGGGTATTAGGGGTCACTACACGTATCACCGGGTCGATTGTTTGCCCTTTCACCGTTTCCGGGGGCAAACTCAGTTCAAATGGCTGGCCGGGGGGCAAGACCAGAGGCTGGTCGTTTATCCCGCTCACCGGTTTGACCGCCGTGGGGGCCGCGTGTATCTGGCCGGTCTGTCGGTCCGTAATCGTGATATCGGTGTTCTGTGGCCGAGTATGGTCCTGCCAGGCCAGAGTTTTCAGGTCAAGGGTTTCTATCACCGGGGCAGGGTGATAACCACTGCGGCTTTTCCCCTGCGAGGTTTTGGTGCCGCGGAATCTGGACTTAAGTCGTTTCTTTTTCGCATACCAGTGAGTCTGGCGACCTTTATCGGTGGTGATGCTCCCCCTGAGTGGCTATATTGTGCAGTTCGCCGATTTCGCCGTTCAGCTCGCCGCCGGCGACAATTTGGCTGTCGTGATTAGTGACTTTCGCACTGTTGAGCGTGATATTGCCGCCGGCCAGAATTTTACCGGGGTCACTCTGTTTAACCTGCGTTTCATTCACGGTGCGGGTGTACTGATATTCGTAAAAGTCATTACTGCGACTGCCGTCCGGCATGATGGCATCGTGTACGCCGTATTTGTTGTGGCGGGAAGTGTCCACTTGCGACCAGTCATAGCGAATGGTCTGGCCGCTCAATACCGCATCGTGATGTGGTGATTTTTCCGTTTCGACGACCTGAGTCACCAGACCGGCGTTGGTGTTTTGAATCTGGTCGGCCTGAATCTTCAAATTGTTCCCGGCCTCAATTGTCGCCGCGTGGTTATTGAGTTCACGCGCCTGACCGGTGGCTGTCAGGCTGTTGTCCAACTGGCCGCCAATGTGCATATCGCCCACGCTGTAAATCTGGGCATGGTGACTGTTGTTGAGTATCCCGGTCCCGATATCCAGCCGGTCCCGCGCGGCAATCACGGCGGCTTTGCCGTCCTGTGCGCTGTTATTCAAGGTCCCCGTCTGGAGGGCGAGCCGGTCGCCGTAAATGCGTCCGGTACCGGTATTGTTCAGGGTGTTGGCCGTGAGATGGGTCAGGCCGCCGTCAATCAGTCCGGTGTTATTCAGCGTATCGTGGACCTTGATTTGCGTTTGCCCGGCGCTGATTTCACCGGCGGCGCTGTTGGTAAGATTTTGCGCCCCAAGATGCAGCGCCCGACCGGCTTTTATCTGGCGGTCATTACGGAGATTGCCGGTGGTTTTCAGGGTCAGATTGCCATTGGCCGCGGTGTTGCCGGTATGGTGAAAATCCTCGGTTAAAGTGATCGCCATATCGCCCTGCGATAACAGTTGGCCGTCCCCACTCAGGCCGTGAGCGTTAATCGTGGCGTGTTCCCCGGCAATCAGGGTGCCCTGTTGGTTGTTAATCCTCAGATGCGGTTGCGGTTGATAGTGAGCTGTTTACCTGCGGTGACCAGCCCCTGGGTATTTATCCAGAGTCTGACGGATGTTCGCTTGTAGGTGATCGGCTGCCCGTAAAGCACCCTAGCGGTTGTCCACCTGTTGGGTGTTGACCGTCAGGTTTTGCGCTTCCAGTCCTTTATCCGCTTGTGCCGTGTCGCGATTAATCAAGTGAGCGGTGCTCAAGGTCAATTGCTGACCACCACGGATAAGGCCGCCGGTGTTATCGGTTTGGGTTTTGACATTGAGTGTGGTGTCGCCCACCGCCTGCACCTGCCCATGACGATTGTCCAGCGGGCCGCTGGTGACAGCCGTTTTGCCCTCGCCGAGAATCTGGCCCTGCTGGTTATCCAGTAATTGCCCATCGGTGTCCAGATTCAGGGTGTCTGCGGATTGTAAGGTTCCGTTGCGGTTAGTGAGTTGTCGGCTGTGAATGTCCAGCCCGCCATTTCCCGCTATCTGTCCCTGAGTATTATTGAGCGCGGTGCTGGTTAGCGCCGTTTTGCCGTCCGCTGCTATCATGCCGCCGGTGTTATCGATGGCACCGGTACGCAGGGTTAATGAGCCCATGCCCGTGGGTATCAACGGCCATCTCGCGGCCGGATTGTAACAGCCCCGCCGTGTTATCCAGCTCACCACTGTTTAAGGTCAGGGTGTCCTCGGCTATCACCTGTCCCGCGGACTGCCCGCCGCTTAACAACCGGCCCGCTTTTTGGTCGGCATTGCGGGTATTATATTGGTGAAGGGCTGGCCGGTGGCGCGGTCAGATGCAGGTCCTCGCCCTGACTGGCAATATTGCCCTGACGGTTGTCGAGCGTGTCTGTGGTAATCGTGAGCTGTTTGCCCCGGCTGAACAGGGTCCCGCCACGGTTATTCAGCATGTGAGTGTTAAGCGTCAGTTCACCGGTACCGGTCTGGTTAATTTTTCCTTTCAGGTTAGAGATATCCGGCGTCGTGAGGTGGATTTCCTGTGCCACTAATTGCCCGCCGTCGTTGTTAAACTGGCCGGGGGTTTTCGCAGTCAAACGGTCGGCGTTGACGGTGGCGCGAGCGGTGTTGACTGGCATTCAATTGAATCTGACTGGCGGCGGTCTGGCTGTCGCTCAGGTCAATCTGTTGACTGTGGACAGCCAGCGTATCGGTCGCCAAATTTTTGCCATTGGCCTGAACGTGTTGCGCGGTCAGGGCCAGTGAACCGGGGCAGGTGGTGTTGCTCTTATCATCCAGTCCGGCGGCCCAGACGCTGTCATGGCTGCTGTGTATGGTACCTGCGGTAACGGTGGTATCGCCGCGGGCTTCCACCCGACCCTGATTCTCTAACGCACCTTTAGCCTGTAAATTCACCGCCGATTGTGACAGTAATTTGCCGGTGTTCGAGACATCGGCAGACGACGTTAATTGCAGCCCGTCACGGCTGCTAATGGCACCGCGAAGTAGATTAGGAACTAAACAACAGAGCGGAGGTAAAATAAGTTTCAGCAACTGGTTCGATTCTAAGACAGTTGGACTAGAGGAGCATTTAGTAATTGGGGTAGTGACCAGCTACCCGGTCACTACCCCTAATTGGTAGCTTATAGTTAATACTATATTAACTATAAGGCGTCCAAAGGTAATTCTGGTAGGGTATGGAAGCTGTCAGGACTTGGCCGGGGGCCATTGTTGGGCAGCATGGAGCACGCGCAGCACAACCACCGTACCACTACCCTTGATGCGATAGACAATCACATAATTAGGTCGTACGACGATTTCACGTGTGCCGCGCATGCGGCCGGGGCGGTACAGTTTAGGCTGCTGCACAGCGAGTTCGATTTTGGTATCAAAGTCTGCGTCAAGCTCAAGCGCGGCGTTGGGGTTGTTTTGTGCGATGTAATCAAAGATACGTTCCCGATCTGCTTCCGCGATCTTTCGCCAAATGATTTTCATGCGCGACCCTGTACAATGCGTTTACGCAAGGCTTCACGTTTGGCGGCAAATTTGGCCTTGACATCAGCGTGAGGGATACCAGGTCCAGGTTCGTCTATGGCTTGCTGCACTTGTTCACGAAACCACGTATCATAGGCTGCGGCCTCGTGGGTACGCTTGAGCGCTTCGGCACGATCTGGCCTTAAGGTATTGGGGGTGTCGGGCGAGTAGTTTGATGAATCCACGTCGAAGCGGGCAATGCCAATTTTTTTAAGGTAGGAAACCAGCGTCTCGAACTTGCGAAACAGCCGTACATTACGGCTGCGTTGTGCGGCCAGTTGTCGCTCGTGCATTCCATAGCGCACCATCACGGCCCAGCCACCTGGCTGGCCTACGATGTGTGCTCCTCTGACGGCTCCGGCCTCCACAAGATGGGAGAGGGTGCCGTGGTCGATAGTTTCAGTCATGTTGTTACCTCGCAATTTCTGAATATTTCACAATAGGACTATTGTAATTTATAGTGCGAATTATAGTAAATTGCAAGGTGTTTAATTATTAATTTACTCAATGGCTGAACATAACGCCCGTTAGATGTAGCTTGAAGTGTTAAATAAAGTGAGTTTGACTTATACTAAAAGTGGGTATTTTATCAGTTTTAACTAGAAACCCGTACGTTGCCGCGTCGGGTTTCTTCTCTCTTTCAAAATGAAATAATTAGTAAAACGATAATTGACAATGATTTGACATGATGATGGATTTGAATATAATTCAGAATTTGTAAAGTACTTTAAGAGGTAAATGTGAAGATTAGACGTATTTCCCAATCTGATTGGGATCTTATTTACCCCGCATTGGAACATTTGTCTATAAAAACCATTAAAACAGCACGTGATATACTCGTAGATGGTAAGAAACCCTCCGATGTGTCAAAAGAACGCAACGTTACTCGACAGAATGTCCATGCAGCTGTGAAAAAAGTGACTACCATCATTGACGAACAGGAAATCAAGGGATTACAAGCCGTTAACGTTTGGCTACCACCTGACTTAGCGGAACAAGTCATAGAAATAGCTAAACACTATATGAAGCAAACAAAATAGCAAAATTAGTGTGCCGAAAACTCTGCTGGCAGTGCGGGAACCGGGTAGCTGGTCACTCTACCCCATATTCCCGATCTGTATCGAGAGATCATCAGTTTCCAACAAAAGTGCCTACTCATAAGAAACCAGCAAGTAAACTTAATTATTGGTAGAATGAACTATCATAGTTATTTAATAGCATTTCTTACGTATATACGAACAGTTACCTTGCCGACAATTAATTGTAAGAACCTGCATTTGAAAGCACAATAAAAAATGCATGCCGGATTTCTTCAAGGATATTGATAAAGTCTAAGCCTGCATTGCGGCTTATGCCACCGCTGAGTGTGGCACCGCTAATCGTTCCCATCGTCATGGCATAATGCATGTAAGCGCTGTCCTTATCCTTTCTTTCCATTGCTGACCGTAAATTCAGGAATTATTACCTCATTACCGTAATTATGATAATTATGATAAAGTGGCGGTGTACTCTTTGTCGCTGACTCTACTTATTAAAATGTCTCTTTGAAAAAGTAGAGTTTATTAAATAAGATTAAGGAGGGACTAAATGCCCACTTTTTACGAGGAGCGCGATCAGTGATTTTTGACGTAAGAGCGACCTTCGATGATTGCCCCCACATCATCATCGTGGAATGGGGTAAATATACTGCTCGTAACCTTAGGTATCAGGGAGATAGCTTTATACAGTATGAAAAACAGTAATAGTTGCACCGGCAGTACAATAGTGCTGTCAGAGCAATCCTCCATGAGTGAGTTAACTATCAGTTCAACTGCTCTGAACCAGATCCAGGATAATCCAGCCGTTGCCTACCTGATCAGTCTCGGTTCGAAGCGTAGTAGGCAAACGATGGGGTCTTTTCTTAATATCATTGCTCGTATGATTGGGTATCAGAACCTTAGGGAATGTGCCTGGAATGCACTGAGACGACACCACGTTCAGGCTGTTCTTGAAATGCTGCGGGATGCCGGGAAGGCTCCGGCCACGATCAATACTTACCTGTCTGCACTCAAAGGGGTAGCTCTTGAAGCATGGACCATGAAACAGCTCGATACCGACAGTTTTCAGCATATTAAGCAAGTACGATCGGTTAAAGGCTCCCGTCTGCCGAAAGGTCGAGCACTGGATAAGCAAGAGATAAGGACGTTGCTTTTCACATGTGAAAATGATCACAGTTCAAAAGGGCTCAGAGATGCCGCTATTATTAGTGTCCTTCTCGGGTGTGGACTGCGGCGCTCCGAAGTCGTCGCGCTGAGTTATAAGGATATTATTCATCGTGAGCAGACATTAAAAGTACTGGGCAAAGGTAATAAGGAACGCGTTGCGTACATGCCTGCCGGTACCTTTGAGCGACTGATGAAATGGGTAGAGGAAGTCCGAGGGGACTACCCCGGACCGCTTTTCCCCCGCATTCGCCGTCATAATTATGTAACCGATAGCCGGATGTCAGACCAAGCGATTTACCACATTCTCGGTACCCGGCGAGTCGAAGCCGGCCTCGATAAATGTGCACCCCATGATTTACGCAGGACGTTCGCCTCCGCCCTACTCGACAACGGAGAGGACCTGATAACAGTGAAAGATGCGATGGGACACTCCAGTGTTGCAACAACACAGAAATATGACAGACGCGGGGATGAGCGTTTGAGAAAAGCCAGTCAGAAACTTGATATAGTGTAACCTGTTATGGCGCAAATCAATTAGTGAAAAATTTGGAGAAGAAAAACTAATATGGGCTAGAGATAGCATATAAGCATGGATATACGCCCGATCATGCCATACACTGCTCTCTTGATATAAGTCGAATTCTTGCAACAGATGAATACAAGAGCGTCATATAAGTGGGTTCTCTGCCCACCCCTTCACAGGCTGAGTAGTAGAGAGCATCAGCTAACATTATCCTTTTTATCACTGTAGCTACGAGACAAAACTCCGTAATGAAAAATAAGCATTTATTCATTATGGAAAACGGGTTATGAAGGAGGATCCTCACACAATCCTATCTCAACCACAGTTCTAGCCTGACCTTTAATTAAGATACTCATCCATGTAAGGCAAGACTCATTCCGACCAGATAGCTTCCGAAGTATTGGGTACCTTTGCAGGTGCGACTATAGAATCCTCCCCAGAGTAATAGTTACACCGTAACTCCTTCTATCTTTTTTTCTTCGCGTAAGGCAGGTTTCAATTCTATGCTTGTTATTGCAATATTTATCATAATTATGGTAATTATGATAAATATTGCAATTCTAGAAAGGAGTATCACTATGGCCCGTAAGCTCATTGAATACACAGACGTTGCCAAGGCAGCACAAAAGCTGGTTGATGCAGGTAAGCGCCCGACAATCATTGCCATCAGAGCTCTGCTTGACAAGGGGAGTTACACTACTATCTCTACCTACCTTAAACAGTGGGCAGAAGAAAACCCCTTCGAAGATGAACCGGTAGAGGTTGTTTTGCCGGAGTCAGTAGTCAGCGATGCAGAGCTTTTTCTCCGGAAGATCTACTCGGTTGCAAAGGCCAGAGCTGATGAGCAATTGGAGCGGGAACGGGAAGTTCTTCGGCAAAGGGAAGCAGAGTTCCAGGAAGACATGCAACAAGCTGTTGACATGGCTAATGAAGCCGTAGAACGAGTTGAATTGTTAGAGGAACAGCTTGAGGAGTTGGGCAGAAAGAAGGCCGAAACTGACGCTTCGCTTGCTCAGACCGACAAGTCCCTGTCACTCAAGTCATCCGAGCTGGAGCGATTGTACGCTGACGCGGAAAAGCAGGAAAAGCGCTTGGCTGAATTGGAGGCAAAGCTGGAGGGTAAGACCGCTGAACTCATTCGCGCCCAAGATCAACTTGAGCAGACAAAAGAGGAAAATACCTCTTTAAGCCAAAAATTGGCAACTACAGAGGATGAGCTAACAGTGCAAAAAGGCAAAAATATTGAGCAGAATGAGAAGCTCCGATCCATGCAGGAACAGAGCACAGACCTTAAAGAGCAGCTCGAAAAAACGCAGGCCAAATTGACCGAAAATCAAGACTTCCTAAATGCTGCCAAAGCTCATGGTGATGCAGCAGACAGAGAATGCCAACGCCTGACTACTGAGCACGAAAAACTGGAAGGAAAGCTCTCCGGTACCGAAGCAGACATCCGCAATCTGGTGCAAGAGAAAGGTGTCATGGCAGGTCAAATACAGGAAAAAAACCAACAAGCCAAACAGCTTGAAAAAAAATACGATGATGCCCTTACCAAAATCTCCAAGCTAGAACATGAGATCGCAAAGGTCAGTGAAAAAAGCAAGGTTGGCAAAGGGGAGGAAAAGTAAGAGGATGAATACTGTCCTGATTACAACGTGCTCCACATTATTGAGCTGGAGTACGACTACAAGTTTATGCCGAAATCTCCAATACTCCAACATTCTGTGACGTTTTGAAGCCACACGGCATAATTCAACAACCAGCCACTGGGGGCTCAGCCGTGTGATCAGCACATAGTTCCCCTGTAAAGTTCGCCCATCAGCACGGCTGCTTGCTTTAGGATATCTTTTTCCATGTCCAATTGTCTGACGTACTTTTCCTGTTCCTGGATACGGCGTTGTTCAGACGTGAAAGCTTTGCCAGAAAGCGTCACACCCTGCTTTTCTGCTTGATACTGATAAACCCACTTTCCCAACGTACCGGTATTAATGCTCAGTGAACGGGCAACATCCACAATTTGTTGCTGATGTAGAACAACTTGTTGAACCACTTCCAGCTTAAATTCAGCGGAATATTGTCGTCTTGGTTGTTGCAGTTTCATGTTGATGCCTGGCATTGATATTAATCAGAATAGCAGACTTGTGGGGTGTCAGGGATTCTTGTACCACAACAGCTAAAAATATTACGCAAAGGAGATACATTTTATTGTCTTGAAACTCAATCGATTGAGTCGCAACGTTAAATGTAACGACCTAAAAACAAAAAGCACCAAACCTGCAATCAACGGCAGTTTTCAACCAGCATTGGATGATTCTATCCGTGCCGCAAACCCAGATTAAATGATAATGAACCTGCACTATTAAACTCCAACCTGAATTCCATCTCCGCTACAGCTAACCTGTCATTTTCAGAAGTCGACTGCACCAATGAATAGGGCTTAAAGCCAAGTGTGCATATGACTTCTGATAATGACATCAGCGTTCTTTTAATCAGTCCGCTTTTCTACGTTCAGTTATACTGGTTTTTCACATAATAACGGGACATCTCTATCATGTTGATTGGATATGCGCGGGTTTCTACCGATGATCAACATCTCGACCTACAGCGTGATGCTCTGAACGACAAGGATTAATCAAATTACTCAGTACATTGCGACCGGGCGATACAGTCATTGTCTAGCGGTTGGATCGTTTAGGGCGATCCCTAAAGGATTTAATCCAGTTGGTCGAAAAACTGGAAACTATCAATGTAGGATTACGTAGCCTTCAGGAACACATCGATACAACTTCTGCCGGAGGCCGATTAATATTTCACTTATTTGGTGCTCTGGCGGAATTTGAACGCAACCTGATCCGTGAACGCACTCAGTCAGGACTTATTGCGGCCAGAGCAAGAGGGCGTCTTGGGGGACGAAAACCAGAAAAACAGAAACTGGCTTTACAGCTTTACCATAAACGGCGTCACATCGTCGCTGAGATTTGCCGCCTGATGGGGATCGGCTGCACTACACTGTATAACTATTTAGCTCAGGCAGAACATCATGCCTTTAAGACGTTATAGCGGTATTCCGCCAGACTCACTTGTTCAATTGCGGCAGCGGCTCGATAGTCTGCCGCGAAAGTTACTGTGGGGACTGTTTGACGATGAATGATATGCCGAATACGGTGGAGAACGGGGTAGCCCGTATAGGCCGATATCCGGTCCCATTCCATTGCATCGCTACCGTAAATTCAAGGCCAGCAAGACCAGTAAACGCGCTGATAAGATCCGAACACTGGCACAACATATCAATTTACCTATCACGGCATTAATAGGATTGTTAGTATAAAGCATGAGAGTTACCTCGTGTTTTGTATAAAGTTTGTACACCTTTATCAAAACCGGTAACTCTCAACCTTGCAAGGGCTAATTGTCAGATCAAGTCGAGACTAATACAGTTAAACCGATCTTTATTTATCCCGTTTAAATGAACGTAAAACATCTTCTGATAATTGGTAATTTGATTTAGTATTTAACCGGCTTTTCCTTTCCTCATAGATGTTTCCATCCGGTGTTATATGTTTAACCGTTAAAATACCTTCTTTACTTAACCGATTACATAAGCTGGATAAATTTTCCTTTACAACTTTAGTTACATCGATTAACTCATCAATGCTAACCATGTTTACACCATCATCATATCGATCAAGCATATAAAATAGCACTGCTAGTGCTGTGCCTTTCCGCCCCGTTCTGGAAAATATATCTCCAATGTCTGAAAATCTCATGTAATCTTACCTAGATTCCTCTCATACCATTTAACAACATTAAAGCGCTCCATTTCTTCGATTGCAGCACATAGCCACCCTGTAACCTCAGTACGAGAAGCAACACGCTCAGGCAACAAGATAAGTAAGTCTGCTAACTGTAGCGATTTACTCATTGTTAAAAATATCGTTGCAAAGCCTGCCCACTCTTCATCATTTGAAGGCACCCACTCAGATTCAAGTAACATCAACAAGGCTGCTTTAGCCGCCCATAAAGGGGTTTCAACAGTTCCTATAGTCCACGACGTAAGAGTCGTTCCAAATACTGGTTTATCACGCCTTATAAAACCATGCTTAACAGCAACCTCAGTTAATCGAATAGCTCCCTGAGATGCAGATAAATCTGTCCTCATAATCCAGATTTTAACAACCTTAGTCCGAAACTCTTTAGACATTCTAATTAATGGCGTTTGACTTATCATAGCTTAACCTTACTTTTTAACTGTATAGCCTGACAGGCTATATTTATGTACCTGTCAGGCGCTATGAGCTATCAGCAGCCGACATCACCATTGATAAAACTTAACAAATGGCTTCCCGCAATCCGTTGCGATTTTACATCAGCCTTTATAGTGCCCCGCTCAGAATCAACACAAATCCCCTTCCAATTTTCGATTAGAAAAAACGTTTCTCGTTTAGTCTCATCCATTAGCATAGCAGCACCATTAATTTTAGTAACAACCTCATCAATTTCTTTCTTTTCCTTCAATAACTCACATACAGCAAAAGAAAAAGCATTAATCAGTACACCATGAAATTTGATGTACTCTTTTCGATAATCTGAGTCATAGTTTCTAGCATTGCCCTCTGTTAAACCAACCAGATAAGCCCAAGAACTCCAGATTGCTACAGCTTGGCTTTTAGTCGTTTCTGATAGGATTTCTTCAGTAGGTACATTAAATATACGTTTAGTTGCGTCATATAATGCTTTAAAACTCACTAATGTATCACTTTTACTAGGGATAACATTATGTTCATAATCAACCCATTCAGAAATCATTTTAACTTCATTTATCCAGTATCTAGTTAAATGGCTATAATCCTCACGGTTGTTATATGCAAGATTAATGGCGGCTGATGGTTTAGACGCATTGCTATTTATATCCGAAAAAAATTGTTGTCTTGTTTCAAGATCTAAATTTTCAGTAAGTGTTATAGAAATGCTGTCATTAACATCTCTTTGTTTGCAAAATTCAACAATACCACAAGCTCTGTGCTGACCATCAAACAATGAGATATCAGAATCCATTGGGATTTTTAAAATTCCGATGTGTGTATCATTGCCAATTTCTTCAAATTCAACTTCATTACTATCTATATTACCAACAAGAGGAGGAATCATATAAGATGTTTTATTATCAAAAGCCCCAATTAAATATAAAGATATTTTCTTTGCCCGATTCTTGTTTAATTCCCTTTGAGAACGTCGCATTACATCTTGACTATTATCAAAGGCAAGGAGTCTTTTTAACAAACGCATGGAAACAACTAATGAATATTGTATTCTACCAGACTGGAAAAAACGAATGGCGGGAATATTCCAAGTATATTTTTTATTTTTCATTATTATATTTCTCCCATGAGAAGTTTTACACTAAATGTATTGCAGCGGCCTACCGCTGCAATGATATTTTTTTAAAGAAAACCAAATTGATTATAATTACTCATTATATAATACGTTGAAATCAATACAGTCAGGTGTTGATTTCAGAATTTGCTGAACACTAACGACATTATGGCAGTAATAATTTACCGTCATAATATCTTCAATAGCTCTAAAAAGATCATTATGACCTACAGCCTTAAATAAATCCATAGGATTATCACTGTAAGTGCTTATAGGTATCCATAAATCATTATTAACTCCACTTAAAACAGGATGACAGCAGAAGTGAATTGAAGGGATATTATTTTGCACTGCAAAAATAATTATAATAGATTTGCGTGACATAACTTATTTTCTCCTGTGAGAATGGCACCAGCCTAATTACAAAGAACGGCCTTCCGTTCTTGATGTTTATATTATACAACAACACATCTTAAGAAATCAATATTGATTATATAAAATTCTAATATTTTTCGATGATCCGGTCATATTTAAAGGCGAACAGGTTTTTGCGGTGACGCTACGTCAAATCGACGCGATTTTGACGTAGTGTTGTTGGTCGGTCAGGGTTAGCTCAGTGGCTGTAATTCTTTAATTCTTTATTTGTTGCATTCTTTTCACATGTCATTACGTAACTTTGGTTAATGTTAATGTGACCGATATGTAATGACTTTATGATTTAGTAACCGAGTATGGAATTTTTATGACCGATTGAATGATTTCATCATCCGAAAGTTCTTGACCCTTTTTAACTATGGTTAATCCTGAATTTGACATTGATATTCTCCTATGAGACGGGCTTTGCGCCAAAATAAATTTAAAAACGGCCTTCCATATTTCGATATTAATTATCACATTATCTAAAAACAATATATCAACATAGGAGTGCAATGTATTTAGTAAGTTATTAACCTCTAAAATTTATAAGCATTCATATGCTGTAAGATAAGATTTTTTCACTTCCTCAGTAAAATAAGCATACTCGGTTCTTGTTATAGAAAACCACTTCACCAGTATATTTGCCAATATATTGGCAGCTTTCTCTTTTAAAAGCAATATATCTTTAGTTACTAATACTCCCCCAAATTTTTCAACAATTTCATAGAGCCAGCATCCGGGGAAATCATAGCCTTTTTTATTAAGCATATTTGCTACTGCATCAACGGCTTTCGCATGATTGATTAACATAGACATTAAACCTATCTCTCCTTCTATTTGTTTTGTGCGTATAGTATTAATAAAATTTTCCCAATTTTCTTTTGCAGCTACTGCTAAATACATCGCTGTTAATGTAATTTCTTCGTCCATTTTCTACCTACTCTCATATCTGACAGGCATGCAATATTACTCCTGTCACTGTGGATTAATTAGTAACATTTAAAATTAAATACATAATACAACAAATCTTCCTCTATCTAAACTCGTTCAGGTAATGCGTTTGGATAATGGATAATAACAATATCATTTAATTTTTCTAGTAAATCCAATCGTTTAAATAATATATGCCCAGTCCCTTTTTTAAAATAACGAATAATAAAATAATCGTCTTCGTATTCAGTTGCTTCTTTAGAGTTTATTACGTGATCGTCAAATAACATTCCAATGCTATTTCGATAATCTTTAACATTTATACCGTCAAAAATATTTAATATTCTCTCAAGATCATCTAATTTATTCCTACCAAACAAACTCGCTCTAAAACCCCGCAAACTATCATGATCAACTAAGTTATTCATAATGATCTTTTTCCCAAATTTATACGGAACATTAGTTTTATAGTCCCATGATAAAATTTTAAAAATATTTATAACTCCCCGCTCAAAAATATCATTTTTTTCTCTACTCAATTGTTCAAATGATGATTCAATATTTTCTCTTGTTATCTCAGGAAACTCTCCTTTATCCAAATTTCTTTCCCATTCATCTCTAGCTTGATCATCCATCAAGCTAAACATGCCCGACTTACTCATTAAGCTATTCCAAATAATACGATCATTTATTTTCGTAATTCTTTTTAATATACCCTCTTTACCGTATCTGCCAAGTTTTATTTCCCAATCAAATAATTCACCTCCACCTATTTCAAGTGATAAAGACTGAGATTGATTTAATATATCAATCGCTTGTTCAATTAACTCTAATATATGGTTACGATAAGAAATAATTTTCTCAATAGAAACAGATAATATAACTTCTTCTTTAGAATTTATATAATTCACTTGTTCAGACGGAAATTTAATAGAATCTTTCATAATAAATACCTTTTCCATTTTATCTATTAATTATTTACCAAAATCGTAGATTTATTATCTAATATCAGTACTAAAACATAGGATTAACAGAATATATTTCACAAATCGTGAACTAATCCATATATTTTTAACAAAAACTTAATAATAAAAAACATGGTTTCTGAATTTTCGTGCTGATACTTATTTCCATGTGTAACTCCTTTGAGTCTGGCGTTTCGCTTGTAGTAATAAGAGATGGCCTTGTTAGTCAACAGGTAATGAAATTTGTTGTCTGCAACAATGCAGGATATATCACTACTTTTTACGGTTTCTGCTAATTGAGTGGGGAATAAACTGTTGATCGTCAGGGGGTAGCATGACAAAGTGTTGTACTCAACCATAAAAATTTTCTCCTATCACTCAATGTTTACTTCATCATTTAAACATGCCCCCCACAGGGGACAAATATGAGAATAGCAAGTATTATCAAATATAATCTATTCATTTGATTTGTAATAATCTGTCCATTATCAGGTTCGCATGTGTTCTAATGAATAGTAACTCCAGCACAAACTGAGTACTAATTGTAGCTACTTGCAATTAAAAACAGTCGTACTCGCATTTATCCGCTTTTTCGGCTCACGTTAACTGCAAATAAAATCCATCATATTGGCAGCCCTACCACTAATATTCTGTCGCGCAACTCTGCCGTACGAACCGGATCGAGCTGATTGTTAAACAGTGCCCTGATTTCACATCAAATTTTTCTTCCATATCTTTCAGATGATAACCATGACGCGTTAGCATCGGCTCTAAATCATCAGTTGTCGCGAGAGCACCGATTCTGTCAGCGTTGCTGTTATTGGTTTTTCACCAGTTTGATAACCGGCTTCCATGACCAGCGTCAGATGCAACTGCACCTGTAACGGGGTACGGAGTTTCATTGCCAGTAAATCGATAGCATCCGTCGTCAAAATATTTAATGAGCAACTGTCTTTCACTTTAAACTTTAAACAGCCACTTATCTGGTTTTGCGAAGACTGATTATTGATGATACGAACGGCCAACCGGCCTGTTGAGGAACCGGTAAAACGGAAAGGCTCATCTGAAGCCGTATATTTCTGGAGGTTCATCAGGCGCGGAACTCATCGTGGCGCGGGCATGACTGCTCACCAGACGCCGGATAATGCTTTCATCTGGTTCATTCGCAAAAGAGTTTTTATGTTTGAGGCTCATGATTCCGTTATCAGTTACTGAGGGAGTTAATTCTTTCCTCCGGGTCATCACCCAGTTCTATCATGTTCCCAAAGCCACTCATCAGCACTTTGCGTCCCATCATGACAGCAGCCTGAGCACGCCAGCTTTCACCACCATTTTCGCCCCAATGCTCAAGACCTGCACGATCCAATTCTTCTTCACTGGAGAAGAAGGTTACGCCCGGAAGTTTTTCGGGCGAAAGGTTAATGGTCGAATCAGCCAGAACACAGATACCATTTTGCGTCATAAAGTACATACAGCGCTCAGCCTTCTGTTCTGTGCGGATCACAACACCGGATGGCAAACGCGAAGATTTTAACACGTTCACGCTCGACAGATTTTCATATTTTGGAAGGACAGCCACTAGCAGCAACTGAGCATCAGCTACAGCGTACATACCGACCAGTGAAGACAACACACCGGCCTGTTTTGGAAGGTTAACCGTCACGCTTTCTGTGCCGGAAAAGTCCTCCGGTGAAACAGGTGTGTTTGCGAGAATGCCCTGCAACGCCTTACTGCCGTTTGAATCCGGGTCAACCCATGAGGCTTTTTTATCCGTACCACACAGAGCCGTGCGCCACGAAGCCGGAACTTTACCATTGAAAGTGAATACGACCGATACAAAGTTATTATTTGGCATATATGTTTCCTTATTTTATTAAACAAACAGCTCGTAAGCGTTACAGGAGTGTGGAGATAGATTCATTGGTTGATGATATTATCCCATCACAAACAGGCACCACGAACAGGGTTGTGAAAAAATAATCATACAGGCAAATGGAATTTGCGGGATTTCGCCCCAAAATTACCATAAATTAATCTTTACAATCATTCAGTTAATAGTGAATTTGCTACGGGAAAAATGGAGCGATTTTAGAAGGAACAAACATAAAAAAGCCCAGATATTCCAGGTTGTGAGTATGTGGCTTAATCATGCTGTTCGATGATGACGCAGATAGCTTCGTCTATCTTAATCTGAGCCTCTTTGTTGGTCTGGCTGAACTCATAGACAACCCTCCTTGTCTTTTTTTCGGGCATAGACGTTTCAATCAAAGCCATTGTTCTAACCACCGCCTTTTCAGGCGGTGTCTCCATGTTAAGCTGCAATATCATTACTAGCTAATGGTGCTTCTATTGTTTCAGCTTTCATCCATCTAGGTACCCAACGATTGTTTGCCATATATTTTTCCGCAAATTCGGCTGCGTCGCCTTTCTTCATTTTTTCTGCATCACTAGCAGCACAGGTCAGTCCGGCCTGGGTTAACGCTTCACAGATCTGCGCTTTGCTGAGTCTGCTAAAAAAGTTATCTTTGGTCGGTTGCCACCAATCTCGTAGATGGAAGCCCATTATTGTTTCCAACCCATCAAGTGGGCTTAGTTGTGTTCGGCCGCATTCACGGTTCTGAACGCCATCAATGCCACAAGCTACGCAAAAACCCATCAGGTTATGAATGTGTTCAACAGGCCATGCCAGCAACCATGTAAAATCTTTCTTCCAATCTTCAGGTAGCAGGGCTTTAATGTGCTCTTTCTGTTCCATCAAAACGGTGTACGCTTGTCCATTCTCTCCGGTAGGTGCACTATCACAAAGCCCCATATGTGACGTATTCAAACGTACTTGCAAAGGATTTTTGAACATTGAACTCCCACCAAACACCTCCATACAAAGTGTCCATGCCAGTAAAGCTACCGCAGTCTGCGTTTGCTGTGCCAGCGCGGCTTGTAGCGCCAGTGTACGCTCAGAAGACATGGCTTTGAGTAGCGGCAGGTTAATATCATCAACCGCATTTTTCGGGGATATAATGACATTGGCCGGAACGTTGCCTTGCTCGTCGGAGTTGTCCTTGTCCTGAACTTCATCCTCTTTCAGTAACACTCCACGCTGAACACAAAGACAGCCGTCGTGATATGACACAACAATTCCAGCATGTTTTTTTTGTTCATCTGTCCATGCACGATTAATGACAATCTGCTCGATGTCGTTGATCTGCATTTTCAACACTTCTGCTTCATCACAGAATGAATCCAGTGCATCAAGTGATGCCATCAATTTATCACGGCGGATCTGTTCATCCGGTGTGTATTCCGGTGCTGGCTCATGTAGGAACACGTATTTCTGACCATCTTCCCCCCACCTTTTGATACGCTCCATACGTGCTAAACTCCATGACCAGCCCTCTACCTGTTCTATTTCTATTGCTAATTGCTCAAGTTTACTCATGACACGGCTGTCAAGCATGACTGCATCGACATAACCATCATTTTCACTTTCGCTAAACAAATCACGGCGGATCTCTCCGTCAGTAAAAGCATTTGCACCAACAAACTTAAATTTACCGCTATCCCTGATCAGCACTTCACTAGCAGTAATAAGGCGACGGATGTCATAAGCAGAAATACTGCCGTTGTAGCCTTGCTGACGCGCAACCTCTAATACTTGTAATTGACGTTCTTGATCGTTCTCCAATGCTAATACATGACAGTGTTCAGTTGTGATTTCATCTTTTGCTAACATATCCAAAATGGCGGGAGCGAGGTTAGCAAGTTTCAACATCCGCTGTACATGACGGGGACTGTAGCCCAATAAATCACCAATCTGCGTGGGAGTTTTCCCTTCGCTCGCCATTATATGGAAACCGATGATTTGCTCCGCTGAGTGCATATCTTTACGCTGCCCGTTCTCTGTCATAGAAGCTGCAACAGCAAGTTCGGCGGGAATTTTTTTGACAGGTACAATAAGCTGATCGGATTGAATAACACCTCGTTCAATAAGTAACGCCAGCGCTGCCTTACGGCGACCGCCAGCGACGACACCCAGTGAACCATCTGACATTTCAACAACAACCAGATTTTGCAGGATACCAATAGTCGCGATGCTGGTAGCCAGATCTTCAATACTCTCCTGTGAATAGGGGATAAAACGCACATTCTGATTGGTATTAGACAGGTAGGAATAAGAAACAAGCTCAACTGCCGCCTGTTCCAGTACCGTAACTAGCGTCCGAGCTACATTATGCGATTTACGGGAAGATTTTTTAGCTGTTTTACTTTCTTTGATGGTTGCTTTAACATTAGTCTCTGACATTATTAATACCTCATTGCATTTTGATTAATCTCTTCTGGACGGTTTCAACGTCCGGCATTTCTAAAATTCTCTTGGGTCAATCAAGCTGGTTGTCAAAATCCATCGGTGGGTATTCCGTACCCGTTTGAAACTGTTGTAGCGCGGTAGTCGTTTTCGCTTTCCGACCTTATACCTTTCTTTTTTCTTCCACAATGCTACCCACTCTTTAGTCTCAAAAACAAAGAAACCCAGTTATTCAAAACCAAATCGATCCGGATAATTAAACAATCAAAAAACAACTAAAAGAGGATCGCTTTTAATTGCCTAGTGATATAAAAGATAAATTTGATAACGAAAAAAAATATCCATCTGCTGACTGCTATACAATAATCTTCAAGATGGTTTTTTAAAATTCATCAAAATTTTTCGCTGTTTGAAACCAGAGAATAGAAATAATTTCTGGATAGTTTCAGTAATATCGATCTACAGTTGCTAATCCCAATTCTTCACTTCATCTCTAACCAGTAAATCGCATACATTTGGAACATTTGATAGAATATATGTACCGTCACTAAATGGAATAATTCTTCTCAAAAAACGCTCTGGAGATCTTTTAGTATTGCGTGTATTTGTCACTGGCAATAAGAAATAGCCTTGTTAGTTAACAGGTAATGAAATTCGTTGTCTGCAACAATGCAGGGTATATCACTACTTTCTATAGTTTCTACTAATTGAGTGGGGAACAAGCTATTGAGCGTCAGGGAATAGCGTGACAAAGTGTTATACTCAGCCATAAAGTTTTTCTCCTATGTATTACTTAATATTTATTTAATCATTTAAACATAACCCTCACAAGTGACGAATATGAGAATAGCAAGTATTATCAAATATAATCTATTCATTTTATTTTTAATAAACTGTCGGTTATCAAGTTCGCATGTGTTCTAATAAATAGTAACTCCAACACAAACTGAATACTAATTGGAATAGCCAAGGTTTCTCTCATACTTACAAAGGTTAAACAGCAACTACTATTCCCCCTACTCTGACATGAAATAATGAGTTTATTGTTATGTCGCATGGGATTATTGATGTTAGTCCAGTAAAACGATGTTCGTTTCATTGATGTGAGATTAAAAATTACGAGCTGGATGATGCATTTTATCATACGAAACGGCTTCGTGATAAATATGGCAAAACGTCTATACAAGTTTCTACATCAGAAACCGGATACCGGAGTTCTGTTTTCGTCTGGTTCTGATGAAGAAAGCAGGTGGTCACGTGATGTTGCTCAAGCCAGAGTTATTCAGGCATGGCAACGCTGAGAGCTAGTGGCTGAGTATATATCCTGTTTGTGGTGGAAGCATAACCTGAATCATTCCTGAATAACCCTGTATCAGGAATGAAATTGGATACGCGCCAATATTGTCCGCTTTACAGAGAGTTAAAACGCTCATACGTTCTGCGTTGGTTTCTTTAGTGATAATACAGGTCATAGTCTAACCTCTTTATTGTGATGGATGTCTATTCTGCCCAATATAATCTTACGGGATATTTAGCCCACGAAACGCGACTGCTTTGCCGGATGGAGGGGGTAATTTCCCCTCTTGAATCTGAAGTATCTCATTGGTGGCATCTACCAGCACAGTGTTTCTGGTAAAACAGTGCCGTGTTTCTCGTGTTCGTCTTGGAACCAAAAAGGGGATGAAAACCGGATACTTAAGCGTAATCACGATGTTGCTCTCCGCTAAACGTTATCTGACGAGCCAGATTAAAAATAAACTCAATTTTCTGAAAAGTTTCAATGGTATACAGTGACATAGTCTTATTACTCACTGCGGATACAAAAGATTAATGGGTTTGTAGCTATCGTAAGCGGTAAACCCAGTGCTCAATTTTCGCGGCAATATCTTCACGCAGCTCTATATCCTCGGCAAGTGTCGCGTTCGCAATCTTCACATTGATTTCAGCTTCACCAGAATTCACCACTACCCGGCAAAAAGGATGCACTGCATGAACCTTACGACACAGGTGCGCCAGCCGCTGGGTTAGTTGCTGCCCTTCAATGTCTTGGGTCAAATCACGGAGAACTGTTATTTCAATACTGGCCGTCTCTGGTATTGTGTAGACATGTTCACGTAGAAATGTCATATCAGAGAACGTTTCCAGTGTGCGGAGATAATAAACCGTTTCATTGGACTCGGATTCATGGTTGGAGATCAAGGAGTAGCCATGTTTTTCCAACTTCTGATATGCCGATTTAGTGATAAATGATGAGTAATCCTTGCCCCACGAATCACCGTTACGCCCTTCAAAACGTGCGGGGCGGTAGTGAGCCTTGAGAAATGCATTGTCGGCATTTTAATCTTGATGATGACCATTATTATTTTCCCTGTCGAACATTAAGAAATCATTAGGTTGGTGCTATCATATTTATGTTGATAGCTATCCTCATCTTACGCATTCCGGATAAGCTGAACCCGGTGGTTTTAATTTCTTAGCTGCTTTATCTTCGAACAGCTCCTGCTGATATTTATCCCAAATATTTTCTGTTTGAAAATATTGGTCCACCATTGACAACCTTACTAATTCGTTAGCCGGTATTATTCCTTGGCCACAGACAGTTTCTTCATTAACTCACTGAACGACAATGGCTGGAAATCACTGACCGGTTTAGCTGGTACGATTCCCAGACTATCCAGCTGAGTAAGAAGTGCATCGCGTTCCCGCAGTGCAGAAATCAAGTGGCGCGATATCATTACTGACCACCCTGGCCCAAAAAGAATATGAATATTCGGGTAATTATCCCAATGATTAACTACAGCCGAAGCCAGTTTTACAGCCTCGATCTGTGGCTCTGTCAGCTTTTCAGGAGTAATCCCTTTGGGAATTACTGCCAGTTTTTGTAATCGCGCGTATACCTCGCGATTGATTTGCTTTTTCTCTGCCATAGGTATTCCTTCTGACAACTACACTAACCAAGTCACTTTGGCCTTATAACAGCATTGGTCAAAGCACATGTTGACATCTCTTGGAGTTAAATTTTTCTCGCTGGCTCTTCGCGTTTCCACAGGAAAATAAAAACGAGATTGCCGCTAACGAAATACCTAGTAATTTAAGTGTCGTTACCCCTGCCATATCTTTATCTTTGTCTTTCCATCGTCTTACATATTAAGGTGTATGTATTATGCCTGCTCTGTAGCAGGCGGCAAAATCAGTCCGTAATGAACTCTCCTTGCTCATTGTCATTTTGCGCATTCTTGTTCTACCAGATTATCGCATCATAACACTCTCAAGGCTTCAGAGTTGCTCTGCGCCAGTTTCTGCATCGCGTAAATGCCGACACTTAACGGCGATTAGTATTCAGTTCGAAAAGTATCCGGCGGTACGTGTTTAGAACTCACGCGCCACCAGCGGCTTCAGTTGTTCGGGTATACTTTGATTTCGTGTATGCCAGACTACGTTCCTTGCGCCAAGAACAGCGCAAAGCATCGGTCGTTCGGTTGGTGTTGTTCTTTTTCTCTACTACCAACGCACCATGCACTAGTCTGATTGGTTATTGCATTCAGCACCTGATTGGTCATTAGTTTTTTCTGTTCGATCTAGTTCTTCCTGTTGCAACACAATACTGAGTCTACAAAGCAGAAATCGACAAGATCCTGTCAGAAAACCCCTACAACGATTAGCATTACGATATCCTGACAGGAATATACCTATTTTGAGAACGACAGTTTCTCTCTCATTTATTTTTGTATTTCAATGAATTATCTGCCCTGAAATCCTTCGTCACCCACTAGCCCCATGATTAAATATTGGTAAACAAAACGAACAAAAATTATTAAGGGGACAATTATGGATACTACCGGTATTGCACTCGGCGGAAAGGCTGAAACAGCATTTAACTCGATTTTCGTTGACTTGATTTCGGTCAGAAAACCTGAAGGATTAGAGCTTCAGATTCGTGAGAGTAACGGCAACATCACCCGCATGATCATACCTAGCGGCACGCCTGTTTTTTTGTTCGGCTCTGAAGAGTTGGAGGACTTCCACCGAAACAATGCCAGTCACGGACAACTCTACATTGTGGATCACGGTGGTTTTCGCACCTTGAATAACCACATCTACGGTTCCAGCAACCCAATTATCCGTGACATTGTATAAGGTATTCCCATACAGGCCCTGCCAGTCAGGGCCATCCAAGATAACGACGCTTGAGGAATGCGACGTTCCACCAATGATTCGCAACTGATTAATAATGGCAATAGCATGGATGAGAATTACGTGACTTAAAAAAACGGGAATATGAGGAAGATTCGAAAAAATACAGGCCAGTTATGACCGCCTGTATATGATAATGGCGGGATCAGTTCTATTCGGAGGAATGTGACTTTTCTTCGTTGTAAGACTCAAAGATTTCCCGTACCGCTTTGTCTATACGAGATTTAAGGTCTTTATCAAGACGAGAAAACTCATAAACAAGAGTTCTGTTTTTCGGGTTTTCTTTGCGTCGTGCATAAATGAGTTTGCCTTCAAACTCACTCAGAAAGGTAACCACTTCGGGACTTACAGGGCGTGGAGCTCTGCGGGTCAGCTTCACATCGCGGAAGTAATTCATGATCGCATTTTTTACAGCATTCGGAGCTTCTTCTTGGGCATTCAGCATGCTACTCAGTGGAGAATTCCCCATTGTGCAACCTAGGTGCTGAATAGATTTACTCACGGTTGACTCCTTATGTACTCAATTCTGTCAAATACGGCTCGAACAAATATATCAGCTTAATTTTTAGCATTTCTTAGTGCGTCCGCGCTTCCCGGATACGACGCAGGGTTAGCACTGATCTCTGTATCAAATGATTCACCACAGCGCTCAGATCCATCCTGCCGGGGAAGTGATACATCAAGCATTGAAGCCCTCACGAGCGTAGTTCTGCAACGTCTGGTGATCGTATTTGGTACCCATTTTCGACATAAAGCTGATGTTGCCACGTAAGTGTAATTCAATCCCTTCATTCTCAATACGCTCTACTATTTCCGGCAGAAAGGTCAGATATTTCATTGTAGAGTGGAAGTCTACCTGTGCCGGAGTCAATAAAATGTCACCGGCCGCAATAGCGTTGAGCATAAACGCATCAAGATATGGTCCTATATCAATGAGAATAAAATCGTAGCCTTTAGACAGGCGATCAATATTAGTTTTGCGTAACACTTCTGACGGAGCCATGCCAGGCAGATATTGTTTAACCAGTTGATTCCATTCACTCGCGACGAATACATCATCAATAGATGCCGGTATGACATTTACTCTAGGCATCACGGTTGGGCGAACAAAATGTTCAAACAACTGTTCACGGCTTCCATTTCAGCAATAGCCTGATCCACGGAACGACGATTCAGCATAGACATACTTTTCGTGAATGTTTGATGATACCCTGCTTGATTAAACTCTATTCGCTGTTGCTCGATTTGCTTGCTAAGATCATACAGCATCATCTCCGCTCGCTTCGCGGTTTCTAAAATTCAACCATAGCTTTGATATTTGGATGGATGAACTACCACGGTGCCTTAAAGGGACTGCATGAGTTTGGTAACCCGGCTCTGGCAGACAGCAAATTCCGAATTTCTCGCCTTTTTATAGCCAAGTGTGAATTCGAAATACTTAACGAAGTTATCAAACAGGAAGCTTTCGTTTACGTTGGACGATTTTAGTCAGACTTGGCTGGGATGATGACGTAAGATGAATCTGTTCGCGAGATAAAATTGTTTACAACACGGTATTTTTCATACCCTAAATAAGTTAAACTGGAAGTCAATCTATCTAGTCACAGAAATGATTATGGATTACCGGATGAGTTTATTGATGAGGAGTTTAAGCAAATGGCTGACTATCACAAGAGCCAGTATCTGAGATTAAAGAGCTTCAAAAGAGTGCTTGAAAGGGTGTCGTGGTGAAAAAAAATTATCAGACCAAATCTATCGGCGTTCAGAGGATAACCCTTTCATTCTGACCTATCCAACTCGTGAAAATCTTTTCCATAGCCCCTTTGTTACCAGACCAACCGGACTGATAATCGGTCTTTTACTGAAAGACTAATGAGATACCCGATGTTGAATCTTGTGAAATATGATGATTTAAGCCCGCATGCGCGGGAAGCCGCACTCCAGTCAGCCACAGCTGGACAGAAATATCTGGCCCGTAAAGCTATACGAATACAGAAAGCAGAATCCAAACGTAACATTCACGTGGCAATCAATGATCGCTACCGCAACCGCCGTTTGTTGAACAGTATTGAGCTCGGCCGAAAAATGGAAACAGCACCAACTAACTATGTAGAACTTCTTATAATGGAAAATCTCTGCCTGTTTTCCCCTGAAGGCGATCATTTTCTCTTTTCAGAACATAAATACGTCAGTCAATTGTAAGGCAAACGTCACCAGTATCGTCGCTTGATAGGTATAACTGATACTCACTAGACAATACGAACAATTAACTCACAAGTATTTATATGAACTCGTTGATTCAACAAATTATCAACACCAAAGCCGATTTCACTGTGACCGACCAACGCGCTATAGTACATAGCAATCTTATTATCTGCCGCTATAGTT
Organism: Photorhabdus aballayi; assembly: GCF_026153155.1. Lineage (NCBI taxonomy): Bacteria > Pseudomonadati > Pseudomonadota > Gammaproteobacteria > Enterobacterales > Morganellaceae > Photorhabdus > Photorhabdus aballayi. The sequence goes on from NZ_JAPFCD010000049.1 coordinate 28,000, forward strand.
TGGCCAGCTGAATGTTGACAAACTGCCTGTTAAAGGCTCCCTGCGTATGAGTACGGGTATCACCCCCCTCCCCTCTTCGCTGGTGATCAGTGAATATCTGTTTATCAGCTACTCCAGCGTTGAAACTTTGCCGGATGGCTTACTCTTGTCTGGTGTACTAAACGTGGCCCCCTCCTCTTATTAAGCTGTTTGAAAGTCTTTGTATAGGGAAATAAGATGATGATTGGTAATGCACAGGTGAAGGAAATTTTGGCGCCTATCTTCTATGGGAAGATTTTCAGTGAGTTTGGGAACGTGCAGAGTGTCGTTTCCTCTGACCGGCACATGGACCACGTCTTTGACCTGCATACTGCGGATAGTATTTTCATGCCAGACGGTGAAATATTTTGCAAACCCAGTAGTGTTCGCGCTGGTGGTGCGAGATAACCATGACGTAGACCCGGAGATCGGGTATTTTCAGTGTAGTTACAGTAAAACAAACCATCACTGTCCCGACAGGTCGGGTTTATCCGGCGTGCCTGCTCCTTCTTGATCAGGCGGTTGCCTATCTAACGAGCAGCATTCACCATATCGTTCAGGCGAATGCAGTCGTTTGACAGGTTCAGGAGTACGTGATCAGCAAGATTACAGTCAGGAGCATCACACTCAAGCTGTCTGTCGGCATACAGCCTATGGCCGCGATTTTTATCTCGATATACACCGTATTCCGGCTACTATATTTTCCAACTCCGCTGAATTTTACGAATGCTCGTAGAGCATCTCAGCAACTGAAAAACCAACATTTTGAGACTCAAACCACTGCCAGATTTCGTGAGTGCCGGTACCGATCGGAAAATGTAAAAAAGGCTCAGAAATGGCAATGTAATCAATAAACGTTTCATCATCCTGTGTAATTTCATCAACAGGAATAGCTCCCAGTCTCTTCCACAACTTTTTCAGTTGTAAGAGCGAATACTTATTTACCGGTTTCTTCGGCAGGGTAGCAAATAAATCACTATAGTTCGATTTTTCTAAGCTAAGCGGCTCTACATCAAAATGAAAAACTGGTTCACTTCCTAGGATATTTGACATTTCATTCACGAATTCGTAAGGGGAGAACATGGTTATTTCTGTAACTGGTAGATAAGGTTTGTTTGCATCTTCATTATTGTTAATAGATACCAAGAAAGCTTTATCATTGACGTAGGCAATCTCGCGGCCATCAGACAGAAGAACGTATGTTGCGATTGAGGACATGGTATAACCCTGCGTGTGTTTATTTTGATTCGTTTACTGAACTTAGTAAAGCATATGTTGTACCGGTGACGAACACACAGGCATAAAATCTATGGTCACTCTCTTTTTTATTTTTCTATTTTATTTATGCACGTGACAGCTAGTTTCTTTTTGCAGATACCTTACATCTGACGGATATTCGTAAATTAGTGTGTATAAGGGAATTAAAAATGCCAAACAATGTGACAAATGTTATTGAAGCCAACTCAGAAGTAATTCAGTCCATGTTGAATAAAGAAGGCTCTGTTGATTTTTGCAAAATTTTTCCAAAACACGGAGATCTCAACATGGGTGAATCGTTCGGAATTTGTATGGACATTGAGAGTGCAGCACAAATTAATGTGCAAAGAAAAGGTTTCAGATAACGAACTGATGACACGCCTTGATATGGTTAACCGTCTTAGAGTAAGCGCGCTAGAGATGTCTGATAAAGAGTTTGAGCAATTCGTTCAAATGATGCGCAATAGGCGTAATCACGGCTTTTATCACTGCATTGATTATGCGCTAAATTCTTGGGGTACTAAATGGAATGCATACGGACAAAACCCAGAAGCAAACACCCAGACTAAAGTGACTTTTGAAACTGCGTGGTCACATCCTTTTTCCGTTATTCAGGCGTTATCTAAGAAGTTCCCTAATGAACAAATAACGGTAAAATTTGCTGACGAAGCAACAGGTAGTAACTGCGGTTACTACACCATGCAAAATGGTGAACTCTTAGTTGAGAGCATTGCACATTCTTGGAGTGATCAGACTGACGATGAAAAGAAAAAAAAATGGACTGAATTTGCTTTCAGGTTTTACCATTCAGAAACTAACCCTCGTGAATATGGGTACAATGAAAACTGGGTATACGATGAAAACCTAGAAGACGAGTAAGGAGTAATTAAGTGCTAAACATCAATAACCTTAAGTAATTGAGCGTGAGGAACATGAAGAAAGTTGTGTTTTTCACGCTCAATCCATATTTCCAAACCGTAATTGTTCCGAGTGCGGATCTTCCAACACGGTAATCTTTGGCAAAGTAAGTCAGCCATATAGTGATACGCCAATGTTCGGTAAAACCGTCAAGATCAAGTTCGATAGAAAGAGACTTCGCTGTAAATACTGTAACAAGACTTCCTTTGAGCAACTAGATTGGCTTTCAAGTAACTTTCTCATGACGAAACGAGCTGAGGACTACGTGATGCGAATGTGCGGAAAAGTACCTTTTACGCATGTTGCAACGGGCATGGACATAACAGAGGATACAGTCAGAAATATCTTTGCTAACTAACCCGATATATGGACACCGACTTAATTCAAGTAGGTGAGTGAATTTCTCTGACATTGTAGTCGCAAGCATATATTCGGCTTCAATGAGCCCTGATGAAAATCCGCACTCTCTGCCCCCATACCTTCGTCGTCGATAAAATCAATAATGGTGGTTTATCCATTTCGCGCCCCTGAATGAGAAGGAACAGCGAAAGAACCTCCTACATGGTATTCTTGTGATAGCATAATGATTGTCATATTTTTCCTCATCATTGTGGTAGAAGTGTCATTTTTAGTGATGTGTATCTGGTGGTGAAATGCCCGCCATGCTGCGGGCACAGGTATAGGTATAGGTAATGATAAATCAGTTTTTAATGACGTGCTGACAATAAACCTCGAAGGCTTTTTCTTTCGGTAATTCGTTGATAATGACAATATCACTGCCCTCACGTTGGCGTAGGGAAGAAAAGAGCTCGGCTTTATCAAGAATGGCGTTCAGATTTGTCTTTGGCAGATTGTACAGGTTGCCATCTTTCACAAAAAGCACCTTTTCAATGACAGCTGGCTTGTTAGTCTGTGGGTCGATGAAATCACAGATATACGGAGGAAGAGATTTAGCGTAGGCTTTAGCCTTAGCTAACTTGTTTATCATATCGGGCTGCGCATAAATAAAGGTACTTCCACCGTGGCCTTCATTGCTGGTCGCAGCTACTCTGATACCGTCAAAGTAAATCGACGCTTCAAAGCACCATGTTTCTTGACTGGCAAAGGATGCAACTTTGAGGTTTTTTAAAGTAATGCGGTTTTGTTGGATCATTGGAGCCTCTTGTTTTCTTTCCTCAATAATTATCACCCTATCCTCTCAAGTGACGAAGTGCCTAATAAATGGGGTCTACTTCACTTGGTGTGCTTTGAATGAAAACAATACACTGGCTTTTCAATGTATCGAGGGGAGATCATCGGTTTTCTACCTTAGTTTTATCCGACGTACAGGCCGGCGTGATTTGGTGGTGGCTGCATCCTTGGAAATTCCGTTTCCTGTAACTGCCAGGAAAAGCTTGCATGCTACTCCGCATCGAGTGGGAGGTATTCCCACCCAGTCTTCATACGAAAGTAAACATCGCTGGTGGTGATAATCCGGGCCCCGGTAGTGTCAGATATTCATGGACTCCAGCTGTGTCGTGCATTTTTTCGCGCTGGCAATAATGTAGTATTCGGTTTCGTCGGCATTCATTATAGTTGTCTATCATCATCAGCGCGGAGGTTTCCGGGTCTCCGTAGTATTCACCGTTAGAAACACGGATACCGTCAGCGGTACGCAGGGCAAAAACATGATCCATGTAGTCTACTGAAAACTTCGCTCACCACGTTTTCAAATTCTCGCGGGCTGTTCACGTGTAGATCTCACCACAGGACAAGGAAACTAGGATAGTGGTTACCCCTGTATTACCAATAATCAGCCACTTTTCGACACGGAGATTGTCCGGCAGCTTCTCGATGTGATATACAGGTCTTTACCCACTACGAGCGCAGCTGGCAAGGCACGGATCCCCGGACCTACGTGCAGGGAGCCTTTAACGGTCAGTTCTACGGGTAAATCACAACTGATAGATAATCTTCTAATAGACCATAGTGACGGCCGCAGACCTTTAGATCACTGTGAACAATGACGCGATTACCAGAAAGATAAAAAGTAGCGTTTGTCACGGCCAGTTGTTCTATTAAGGTTTTCATATCGTAGCCCTGTGAGTGTGAATGTTCGATTTGCGGTCATTCGGTCCTTCAATAATGCTAAAAGGAAACGCTGAGACTTCATGCCTGGCGCAAAGAAAAGCTTTTTCGAGATTGCGTAGGTAAATCACCTTTTCGTCCGCCAGCCTAGCAAACCCCAGAAACGCAGGTATCACGATTTTTATCATTGAAGGTATCATTTTAAATATTCACTGTGGCTAGTGCTTGAGTGTCACCCTTTTGATGAACATAGTTCCATGTTGAAGTTTGTCCCATAAAGATCGTAATAGAACGTCTCATCATAGTCATTCTTGGGCAATATCCTTCGCATCAACATTATTCAGAGTGTAATAGAGTCTTACTTTGTGCTGAGTGCTGATTATCATCTACCTGAATTTTCTGAACAGTTACTTTGATTTCTGTAACCGGGTAGCGAGCATTTTACCATGCGTCAAAAACTCTAGCACAGGGAATTCATAGACGATAGCAAGACAGCAATGAACAAAGACTTTACCGTTTCTAACCTGATAGCTGTATCAGATTAGGGAACATGTGAGCCGCATACATTTGTAAGTTTGGCAGATAACGTAGATTCAGTCTGGTCTTGCCCGTAGGGTGGTCACTTTTTCCAACACATACATTGATAACACGTGTACCACAATAATTGGTAAGATCGCCACTACCAGCGATGTTATTAAAAAATGCGCTGGCTGGAATAAATGTATTACTAAAGGCAATTCGAAATTAACCTTTTTGTACCTTCGGCAATGAATGTTTCATCCACAAATTGCTTGCATAGAACAGGATCGCACCTGCTTGAGCTTGCCACCGTACATCGTATGTTTCTATGATGCGGATATTAGATTTTTTTACCCGGATATACATACGTCCGTCATCAATGAATTTAATGTTGTCCAGATGGTTTTTTTGTCGCGTTTTGACATTGATATTTTCCTCCTGTACTGGTGGTTGAATGTCAACGGATCACGCGACGAAAAAATTGAGAATGTCCTGCCCGTATTTCTTGAATTTAATCCGTGTGTCGAGAATCGTCACTGCGCCGGTATCCTGTTCAGTACGGATAAGACGTCCTACGGGCCTGCATCAGCATTCGGTTTGTCCAGCATGTCAACGATGGTCTGTTACTTGATGTTGGTAATTACACATCGAGTGTTGATAATCCCATTCACAAATCGTTAATTGAATTCGTGTATTTTTGGAAGCCATCTTTTAAGCCACGTTTCCAGCTCTGTTTTGTCCACATTGGATATTCTGGATATCTCGCATTGATAACGAGTAAATTCAGCATGATACATATTTGAATCATCAATCCATACTGTTACAACGCCCTCGTATCCAGAAAAAGTCACCACCTTATATTTCTCAAGTGCATCCAGACCTTTATCTGGTTCAGAGAATTCTTGCCTGTCAGAGTTATAATCTCTTCCATGTTGGCAACCATCCAACATGACAGTCACAAAGCTTTGCATTGAATTTTCACTCATAATTATCTCCATACATCTAGTATCATGTACATTCAAAATCGGTGGTTGGTGACTAACATTGGGACACTCGGTGCACCTGGTCAACCATAAAACCTGATTTATTAAATTAAGACTGATCAACCGCTAAATCTGGCTCCCCTTAATAATCTGCTCTTGCAGTGCAACGGTAGCAGTGGAGAGAATCAGAGTCTTGCCTTTCTTTTTTGCAAGTAGGATCAGGGGTAGGCAATAACCGAGCGTTTTACCTGTTCCAGTTCCGGCTTCAACAACGCCAACATACGGTGTGATGTTCTCCTCATCCGGTATACCATTAATCAAAGAGAAACAGAAATTCATCATTTCTTTCTGACCTTCACGTGTAGTCAGACCTTTCGATTCCAAAAAAGTACTGTAGGCTTTAGTGACCTGTTCTGCTGCGGTAAGTTTGGGGTTCTTTGTACTCATGGATTTGCCCTGTTATTTTTTAATTCTTATCTTTATCTATCATAACTCAGCTTAACAAATGACAAAGACTGTCCGGGCAAAAAACAGGGAGAATAAACAACATTTACCCGCTACAAAAATCACCAGATAACCCTTGTCAGCTCTGGGTTTCATGAAAAAATTTCAGCCTGAAATTCCCAAAAAAACGGGCCAATTTGTACCGGCCCGTCCTCGCCTTTTATTTTTCGCTCAGTAAGACCAGATTTGTAACCTTAGCCTCGTAACGCACGTTCGTGTGCTTTTCAAAGAATCCTGAATGAGCTTCGGAATGAAAAATCCGTAGGTAAGGTCTGTCGTAGCAAAAGTCAATTTTCTCAAAGTTAATATCGCATTCCAGATCTACAAAATTGATTAAAGGATTCACTGCCAATATCTCGCAGGCTTTATGCACACTTTCTGCGTTCCATTTCAGTTGTGCCCCTGAGTATTCTCCTGCTGCGTAATCATCATGGCAGTAGTTGAAACTTTCTATATCAGCAACTTTGTTAAAGCAGGTGTCGTAATACGTATCCACCAGTTTAATGGTATTCATCAGCTGAGTACCCACATCGGTCGGAAGTTCTGCAATCCGTTTTGCAGGAATCAAGCCTATCAGTTCGTAGTGTACAACTGTAGTGATGCTGATGGTTTTACATTTCAATGTGGCAGCACATTGCCAGTTCACATGTATCTGCTCGTTGTTATTTACGAAGAATGATGTTCCCTTCACAATATCTCCAGGTTTATTCAACCACCACATGTTTCGTTTATGAGTCCAGTTTTTCACACAGAAGTTATTCATCACATTTCCTTATTTATTATTTAGTAGAGGAAACTCTGCGGAGGATATCCGACAGAGTCAGGCAAAATGACGGCATCAGACAATATCGCGACTCATCGGAACATACTGACTGTACGGAATGGTATTGAGGGTTAGGCAACTACCGTGATCTACAATGTAGGATGTACTGGAACGATGAGGAGCACGATGAAAGTCCGCCAATTCTTCCGAGTCAAAGTAAAACGAAGGTGTGTTGGTGCGCAATGTCAGGGTGATGATTTCGCCGTTGCCTTCACGAACGCGAACCTGTTTACCTTCTAGCTGGCGGGCAGGCTTCAGATAAGCAAAAATGTCGTTAAAGGCGGAGTCAGCTACACTACCCAGACCCAAGATAACTACTTCATTGATATTATTCATGCTAGCTCCTTTTTTGTTCGTTTTGTTTACCTCATATTTAAGCATGACTTCCACAGTTGACGAAGGGAATATATGACATTTTACCGCAAGGAATTTCATATATAACCTTTTGATTTAACTATATATATAAGAAAAATTTCAGGGTGAAATTCCCACGATTTTATGTCTTAAAAACAACAAAGCTGTCCGAAATCGGATAACACAGTCTCTATTGTGAATGATATGGTTGAAGTCTACAGATACCCAAAAAATGCCCCATCACACAGCTCATAATGGAGAGAATGCCTTCATTCCAACAATTCTTGCCAGGGCGAAGATCGCTTCTCGTTCAGCAGCATCTCCACCAATTGTTGAGAGCAGTATTTTCATACAAATGGCATAATCGTAAACTGATTAAATAGAACCTCATACCGTTAGGTAGGTGAAAATTAAGGAATAGCTGATAACAAAGCCAGCACACCAATTGTGGCAAACATCGACAGTAATGCAGCAGTAGTGAGACGGACGCTGGAGTTAAATGATTTTTGGTTCATTGCAATGTTGGTGTTCATGTGGATCTCAAGTTATGAGATGTGAGCAAAGGCTTTATTATTGGAGCTGTTCCAATGCTGAAAAAAAGTAGCAAATTGTCGTGATAAATGCTGTCCTAATATCCAGAATCATTATTTTTATCAACATATCTTTCCAATACTGAACACTGGCTAGGATGAATATAGTTAACCTGAGTTCTGGATAAGAAATTGACAAGAAGCCTGTTCCGGGAGCAAAGTTTTGGTGAACGCCGAAAGCAGCTCCGGGGAGGAACAGGCTATGGATAAGTTAGTGGAAATTTTCTGCGATGTCGACGATTTTTGCCGTTCTTTCATCCCCCCGTGGACGCAGTTTTGTCTTGATAACGGATACCGTCTACGCCGCCGACAAGGTCGCATGTATCCCAGTGAAATCATGACTATCCTGATCCTCTTTCATCTGTCACATTACCGGGATTTTAAACATTTTTATCTGGAGCATCTTTGGAAATATCACCACAATGATTTTCCCGCCTTGCTCAGCTATACCTGTTTTATTGGTGTCGCGCCTTCCGTTTTGGTACCATTGTGCAGTTATCTGACTCAATTAAAAGGGAAACCGACTGGCATTGCTTTTATTGATTCCACAAGTTTGCGCATTTGTCATAACATCCGCATTGTCCGTCATAAGGTTTTTGAGGGGAGCGCAAAACGAGGAAAAACCTCGATGGGAGGGTTTTACGACTTCAAGTTACACTTGATTGTTAACCACCTGGGTGAAATTCTGGCACTGAAAGTGACTGCGGGTAATGTGGATGATCGGGAACCGGTTCACGAATTAACAAAAGAATTA